>CAZRLY010000031.1:26699-27994 GCA_964601015.1 uncultured bacterium | reverse complement strand
TGTTATCCACAATGTCTTTGTAGTAGCTAAATTCCCCACCGCCTTTTTCCGAGCCCTTTTTGGAACCGCCTGCCTTTTTGCGTTTTGGTTGGTCGCCGCGCTCTCCCCGAACCTTCTTCATTTCCTCAAGAAATTCTCCGCGCATTTCAGGATTATTTTGTAGGGCTTCCGGGGACATTCCTCGCTCTTCTAACATCTTCTGCACAAACGGCGGTGGTTCATGGTTGGCTTGAGCTATTAGTTGTCCTGTTTTTGATTCATCTGAACGCTTGTCAGCCGATGTGGCTGAAAGGAGAAAGGACAAAATACCTGCTAAAACAATGCTTATGACACTAAATGCAATGAAAAACTTTTTAATCTTCATGGATTTCATCTCCCTTCTGAGATATTTTACGTTGATTTTGGAAAATCAACCTACTACTCTGTCAAGATTGCATTGATAGGTTGTGGTAAGTCGGGTATGTGGGCAACACTACCCGACTATTATTATCACATTAATTGTCGGATAGGTTTCCAACCATATCCGACCTACGATTGTGTAACCCGTCAATCCAATCTTGACAGAACACTACTACTTTGTCAATCGTCAAATGATGGGGCTTTGCAATTTTGGAGTGCAATGACTAAGTACCTATCCGAAAAGTCTTACCACTTTGAAAATGGGACGAAAGTGAACGAATGAATTCGTTACTACAACAATATTTCCTTCGTAGTAATGAATTCATTCATTTTTCGGATAGGCTCTAAATCATTGCTTTCTCAACGATTGAATCGTTGCACTCCAAAAAGTGAACCCATTAATTCATCATTACATGATTGTTGCAACGAAAGTCATATCGGCATTAAGAGTCGTCTTTTTTTTGTCCGATATTGAAAGTTTAAGTCCCCGTACATGGAGCCATTTGAGCTGGGATTCAACCTTGTATATGAACTGGGCAAGTTTTCCAAGTTCACACTTAAAGGACATTTCTACGACATAATATGGTTTCAGGTATTGGGAAGGCATTGATTTAGCATTGAGCCATTTCCGCAACTGAGATTTTGTATCTGAAACCTGGACAAGATAATCTACCAATTCCAAAACCATAGCATCTTCAGCATCTTCGCTTATTTGCGCTCGTTTGATTTTATCCTCTGTGGTTTCTTCTTTGTCTTGTTCGTCAGTTTCTTCGCTGGTATCGTCTTGCTTTACCTCAGAGGTGTCCTCTTCAGTTGAAAGCTCCTGTTTTTCGTCGTCAGTTTCTTCGTCAGAAGGTTTTGTTTAGTCTATATGATGTTCGCTATCACGTTAGTGG
>CAZRLY010000031.1:0-26689 GCA_964601015.1 uncultured bacterium | reverse complement strand
ATGTTTCCTCCCTATCGATTTCGTGATCACTTTCCTCTTTATCGCCTTCGGTTCCTTCTTTGTCTTTTTCGTTAGCTTCTTCGCTGGTATTGTCTTGCTTTGTTTCAGGAGTGTTTTCTTTGGTTGAAGATTCGGTTAAAGGCTTCTGCTTTTCGTCGTCAGCTTCTTCGTCGGAGGATTTTTTATCGTCACTATCACCTTTGACATCAGTTTCGCCCTTTTTGCCTTCGTCTTCGCCGGGAGCTTTTTCGTCTGAAGGCTTGCTTTGCCCCTCCGCTTCGTTGGGGGATTCGCTATCGTCTTCATAGAAATCGTCGTCACCGAAGAAACCGAATCCGCCCTCATCCCAGACGCCGTCATCGTAGAAATCGCCTTCCTCTTCTTCCCAAATAGCATCGGCAATCTCCTCGTTGTAGTTGGTTATAGCCTGCCTAAATGCGGTTATTACTCCCTGTTCATCTCCTTTCAATGAGATGCGGACGAACGCAGGTTTAGCCATCATTCCTAAAAATCCCCTTCTGCCCTTGTCCAATACTTCCACATAGACATCATCCTCGCGTGCGTTCAGGGCAACTAAAGCCTTCTCTTTAGCTTCTTCTATCGTCGCTCCGTCAAACTCGCCAGATTTCTGTTCTACTTTCCCCTTATACGCCAGAATATCTTTGGCAATTTGCACCCTCAACTTTACAGGAATCTCAGAGGGCAGTTTGGGGAATTCTCTGTTTCCTGCTATCTCTGGTTCTCCGGTAGCGTTTTCATCCTCGCCCTCCATTTTCCTCAAAGCCTGTATTTCAGAACCAAGTTCGCTTAGATAGATTTCATTGACTAAAGTTTTTTTGGCATTGGTTGAAAGCGGTTTTGACTTTGTGCTCTTATACAGTTTACTCTCAAGCCTGCTGATTTTTCCTATTTTAGAATCTTTAGCTATTTTGGATAAACGTCGGGAGATTACGGCTTGTGGCGGCTCATTCTCAAAAATGCTCCCACGAATCTCTTTTAACTGCTGTAGCTTTTCAAATTTGCCGATTCTCTTCTTATATGCAAGGATGCTGCTGGCTATACTGTTATCCACCCCATCAACCCTTGCCAGTCGAGCCTTTCCCGCTAAGTTTATGTTGTGCTTATTTTCGTCATCGTTACCAACTGTAAATTGGTCTTGTAAAGTTTTAAATAGCTCTTTGGAAATAATCGCACTACCCTGCAGGCCGGATTGTTTTTGGAGCTTGTCCTCCAGAGTCATTGCTGTTGTTTCAAAAGTCACGAGCTTCTGAGCAACGTTTAACTGCGTTTGCTTTGTAGTTGTATCACTGCTTACCTGTTTCCAGTTTGGCAACATAACTCTAAAGAACAATACAATAAAAGCAAATACTGCTATGATTGCGACAAGTACCAAACTAAATTTTTCTCGTTTTGTTAGTTTTTTCATCTCTATTTTTAGGGGGACAAGCCAAAGGATGGCTTTGCCTTCTCCTCTCTTTTTTGGTTCTGAACAGGATAAAGAGCGCTTCGCACCCTATTACCCTACTTTGCGCTTTCACCTTCCATGCGCTTCTTCATAATAGCCTTTTTGAGAGCCTCCTTTTGTTTCTCGTCCAGCTTTCCATCATCCTTTATCTTCGGCTTTGGGCTATCTTCACCGTTTTTTTTCAATTTTTCTGTTTTATCCTCTTGTTGGTGTTGGGCTTCTACTTTCGCTTTCATCTCTTTTTTTGCCGCCTCAAAGGCTTTCGCGGGTGGCTCAGGTGGTTTTTCAGGTGTTTTATGCGCCAATTCACCCGACGATGTTTCCGACTGTCTTTTAGTAATCACGGCATCTACCGCTCTATCGGCTAATTGGCAAGTGATTTGAAACTGGACAACCGGCTTCTTATTCCTCTCTATTGTGTTGAACTGCCCTGCTTTCACGTTGGTAAACAGTTTAGATTTGTAGAGGAAACTCACCACATTGCTGGCATCAGCGTCGGAACTCGCTTCTGCATTAAGTTTGATTCTACCTCTATCCAATGTAAAGTCGGTGAACGCCACCTTTTTCCTGTCAGGATTTTTTTGGGTCAATTCGAGCAACACATCTAACGGAGAAACCCTGGACAATAACATCTCCGCCATAATTAAATCGTCGGTGAGCAAAGCGTTTGAGTGTTTTGCAACTGTTTCGGTTTCTTCCAATTGTGTGGTCAAGTTGTAGAGCCTTGTGTTGCGTGAACTAACCCAGGCTCTGCCTCCCCAGGCAACGCCTATCAAGAAGATAAGCGCGGCGGCGGCATAGGAGAGGGCAAACATTTTTTGTCTTTTTTTCGCTTTGCGCTCTAACTCTTCGCGTGGCAGCAGATTAACGGCAACTTTGTCAGTAAAATAGTTTACGCACAACCCCAATGGTACTGCAAAGCCGTAACTTAAATTGTTAGGTGGTTCGGCACCCACGTTTGGTTCAAGTACGGAGAGAGGATTCCATAACGTTGTGGGAATTTGTAGGCTGTCTGTGATAAATTTGTCAAGTCCGGGTAGCATAGCAGCGCCCCCGCACAGCCGTATGTCGTCAATTTGTTCCTCGCCGATTCTTTCACGGTTGAAGGCTTGAATTGAGCGTCGGAGTTCCTCTGTTAATCCGCTTGCCCATTCTACTAATAATGCTGGCGGGCTGTCATCTCTCAAAGTAGCGGAGGCAATTTTGTGTTCTTCAGCATCCTCGAAGGAGAGATTGTCCTCTCTTGCATAAGCCTGAGTTAAGTGATTGCCGCCGATAGAAAAACTTCTTGAAAAGGCGATTCTGCCCCTATGCAGGATACTCAAGTCAGTTGTCCCTGCGCCGATGTCAAGCACCATTGTAGTGCTATCTGCATCGTCGTTGACTAAAAAAGACAATGCTAACGCGCTTGAGGCATAAGCCGATGGTACAATTGCACTGGGACGTATGCCAACTGCTTTGAGGATATCCATGTATCTCTCAACGTCGCTCCTTCTCGTTGCGACAAGCTCTGCCGAGGCTCCATCTTGCGAGCGTTGCACATTGTGATAATCATAAACGGCATTGCCAGCGCCAAACGGTATTGCCACTTCAGCCTGAAGGTTTACGATATTTTCTATTTCATCATCGGTATTGGCGGACGGTAAATTCACCAACTTTTTAACGGTGACAAGCGAACGCGGAATCGACAAAACGGTCGATTTGGGTTTCATCTTTGTCCTTGTTGAAACGTCGCTCAACCTGTCAATAATAACATCGTCCGTAACTTCACCAGCAGCACCATATTGGTATTGAGCAATACCCCAATTTACCATCCTCATACCTGATGAAGTCTCTTCCAATTCAATAACTTTTACTGCATTCGTTCCTATGTCAATTGCTGTTACTTGTTTTGTAGGCATCTTTAAGAGTAAAGAATGAAAAGTAAAGAGTAATACTTTAGCAGGTAACCGTTTACTCTCTACTCTTTACTGTTTACTTTTCATGCTTCAGTAGACTAATCGCATATTGCTTATTATCTACCAAGCAGAACTTCTCAAGCCCTGATTATCGTTGTCTCCACATTTTAATCTCTATCGAATCTCCGGTTCTATCAATTATCGCCATACAGTATCCGATGTCTTTCCCGTCTATCCCCACGCCATGAGCCTCTATCATGAAGGTATATGAGCGGCAGGTAATAACGCCTGCGATTTGCCCGAAGGTATTTTGGTCTATCCCTTCTACTTCCAATAATTGAGCGGTATTTTCAAATCCTGGGACAGCTTCTTCTTCTGTACTTGCCGCTTGATTGGCTTCCCGGGCTTGTACTATCGCTCCTGCTTTTTCCTCATCCATGCCTGGCAAAAGCGCCAACACTGTTTCCGACGCTGTGTTAATGTTGATTTTCCCCTGGACGGCTTGCTCATCTGTGGTTGTGAGCTTATCTGCCAGCGTACTCATGTCGTCGGAGTTGACAACCTTTGCTTGCTGAATATCATCAACATTATTAAATTGGCCTTGCTCATTTCGATATCTGATAATATCTTCAGCTACTCCGTTATCTATACCATCTAAGCTCTGAAGCTCGTTGGTGCTGGCGGAATTGATGTTCACCCTATTCTCTTGGTCATCTACCGAAATTTGGTTTCGTATGTTGTTGAACATGTTCTGGGAAACCGCAGGAGTGTTCACCAATTCGCCGATGTTGTTGTATTGCTGTTGGTCACGCTGGTCAATTATCGACTGGGCTTCTCCTTGCGAGAGAATCTGCTGTCCATTTTCGCCCTGTACTTGACTTAACTGTTGCTGATTTGCGGAATTTATGTTCACACGATTTTGTCCTTCAGCATCCACATTTTTATCAGCGGCATAAACTGTGATGATTTCAGCAAGCGGCGTCGCGGTTTCTTCCATCATATCGCTTTCTTCTGCTTCCTCCTCTTCTTCCTCTCCCGCCTGGGTTTCTGGGCTTCCATAAAGCATCTCTGTGGCCATCTCTGCTGTTATACCCTCTACCCCTGCCAATACCCTTGCCAAATCTCCAACGGTGCGAAATTTTTGCTTATCGCGTTCAGCAGTTACTGCTTGTGCGCAGGTTTGAGCGAGGGTTTCATCTTCGACGCCTGCCAAGGCTAAAAGTTTTTGAATCATCTCCTCATCAGCCTCATTGATGTTAATTTTTGACAATTCATCCGTTACTTTAACCTTGTATTTGAGTGTTTTAGTTTGACCTTCGCTTTCTTCGATTTCACCTTCAAGGTCTGATGCCCACTCTTCGCTTAACGCGTCATAGGGAGTCTCGTCGTCCCTTATTTTGGTGATTGTCTCTTCTAAACCTGCTCTGGCGGCATAAAATAATTTGGTACGTTCAACAAAGTTATCTTTAGCGCGTTGTTCAAGGTGGATGGAGTAGAGAAATTCGGTGGCAACTGCGGTCAAAATGACGACAATCCAGAGCGTCGCGACGAGGGATATACCTGATTCATTTTTATTATGAGAATATTTCATCTTCAACCTCCTGGCCCGCCGGGTGCACCGGGGCCGCCAGGGCCGCCTTCCTGCCCTCCTTCTGGCATACCTTCTGTTTCCTCACTAAAGTTTGCGCTTAAAGTCAAAAATACCATAGTTGATTGGGTTGCCGGTTTCTCTCGTCCCCTTTCATCAATTACGGTAATTATCACTTGAACGGCCTTAGGTGGGCGTTCCTCTTCTTCCCAAACGTCCTCCCACTCTTCGCCATCGGAATACTTAAAATCAAGGGAAGTTACATGTTCAGCTATGACAACCTCTTCTAAGGGAGTTCCTTCTAAACCTTCTTCGAGTTCTTCATCGGTTGTGGGTGGAATCACACCGCTTTCAATAATCTCTTGTAAAGACACCTCTTCACCCAAATCCAACTTTGCACTTGTCGCTCTTATCAGGGAATATGTCGGTTCCGTTATTTCAGCCTCAAATATCTCCTCTTCCCCCATCTCTTCTTCATCCTCTTCCGGTTCGGCAGTTTTGAGGTAATAGAATATTCGCTTGACATCGCTTTCTGGGGATTCTTCTTCCTCTTCATCCAGCTCTTCTTTTTCTTCATCTTCAGATGTTAGTGACAGTTGGGAGACAAATTGGTCAGGCTTCAAATCAACTATGGAAACAAAGCTGATGATGTCATGGCTTACCGTCTCTTCTTCGGGAACATCCTCTGTTACTACCCTTAGGTCATTTTCACCTTCAACGAGATATACATTGCCGAGGTCGCGAGCGACACCGTTTAACGCTATTCTAACATTCTGAAGCATAATCATGCGCGTTGCATCGCGTTGGTAAACATCCAGAGCCATGTTAAACGCTGTATACGCTGTACCGCCTATGATGACAAGGATGGTAACCGCTACCATAAGTTCTACAAGAGTGAAACCTTTTTCCTTCATCGCAGTTTTTTTCTCCTACCTACTGGTTCATTTCATAAGGGGCTACGGAGTATGGACGGACAGAGAAAGTCTGCACCCACATAGCGTCGTCCCTCACTACCTTCCGCTTCCCTGCTGTTGTTCAGTAGCGTCTTCTTGGGGCATTGTTTTGTCAGCTATGTAAGTGCTCGCTGACATCGAACGCTCTAAACCTCTTTCCTCCCAAGAGATAGTCACCGTTACCATTCGCAGTCCTTCAGTATCGGTGTCCTGGATTTTGGAAGCCCATCTGAATCGGGATTCCTCGCCAAACTCATCCTCATCCTCCACGGTTTCCTCCGGATAGCCAGCCATGTCTATTTCGGACATTTTGTATCTGAGCAAGTTTGCGGCGGTAGTTTCGTTTTCAGAATTTGACCGCCAATTTGTCGCTTGGGAGAATGCTCTCATCAGAGGCGGCAACGCCAAAGCGAGTATCGCAAGGGAAACAATGATTTCAATTAGCGTAAAGCCCTGTTGTTTTTTATGTGTCCTTTTGAGTAATGAAGTGAACATGGTTTTTTTCCGAATAACTTTGGTTTTTGACCTGACTTAGCGTTCTTCCATATCCGACATATCCGACGATTCTGACACACCGCCTTTTTCGATGGAAACCTGCCCGTTGTCCTCTTTGACCATAATAGACATGATTCTGTCGCGTGTATTCTTGAGACGAATAGTAGCATCAATGGATGTACCGGTCGAAGTAAAGTAGATGTATTCTGCTCCTGAATCTGAAGGTTCTGACTCGTCGTCGCCAGTGGAAAGGGAATCGAATGTTATACCAGTGGGTAACTTACGTGGGATGCCCAATATCATAGAAGTCCTGCTTAATCCGGTCGCTTCCTCTTCTTCGTCCTCCGATTCGTTTTCCTGCGAACTTGTCTCTTCCATAAATTCCGTGTCGAGAGACGCAATCGGGTCCGTCGTGTCGAAATTTTCGCTGGAAGCTAACCAATATCGGTTTCTGTCAGTGTCAAAAACTACCAGATACGTGGTTTGTTCAGTGATGGCAACGTTTCGTGCAAAAGCAAGAAGACTATGAATTGACTGAGACGCGCCCTTGAGCCTGCTGGATGGTGCGATGTTGCGAAGGGATGGCGCTGTTATGGAAAACAGGATTAACATGATAGTAACAACAATTGAAAGTTCGACCAGCGTAATACCGCTCATGGCTTGGTTTCGTCGTGTTGTTATTGTAAGATACATCTTGACACCTCATTTGCTGGGGAAGCGGAAGAGCGAGAAAGTAATTCGGTTGTTTCACCCTCCACCTTCCGCTTGCCCCTTACCAATAACCCGCAAATACTGGGGTTGTGAATCAGATTTTTCCTCAGACGAGACGAAATTAGAATCCTTCTACCGAGCCCTCTGCTTCCCCTTCTTCATCTACATAAAAACTGGTGATGTCATCTTCTGTACTTTCTTCTCCATCGCCCCCTACGGATATGATTTCGTATTCATAATTTGGCCGGTCAGTTGGGCTCCGATATATGTACTCTTGCTTCCATGGGTCCAAAAAATTTGGGTCTTCAATGTATTTTCCGTCCCACCCCTCTGCGTTCTCCGGCTCAAAAAAGAGCGAGCGCAATCCTTCTTCGGTACTGGGATAACGTCCCACATCAGCAGCAAAACGCCCCAGCGCTCCCTTAAATTCTGAAATGTTCACACTAGCCACGCTGTCCCTCGCTTTTCCAATGTTTTTGAACAATCCGCTACCAACAATTACAGTGGCTAAAATTCCCAGAATTGTGATAACCACCAATAATTCTATGAGTGTGATACCGGTTTGATTTCCCTTGATTATTTTTGGCATTGTTAATTCCTCCTAATATGATAGGTAGACATTCATATCTTGACTGTCGGTTTCGATACGGATTTCGATGGTTCCGATACGGCTTGGTTTCGATACGATTCTTCACTTCGTTCCGAATCTACTCAACCCAAGCCACTCCGCTCCGAGACTACTCAACCGGCACCACTTCGTTCCGAACCCTTGGGTTGAGTGCCGAGGGTGTATCGAAACCTACTCAACCCGGCGGATTTCTGAAAATTGATCTACGGGGCTTCATATCGAAACCTCCTACCTACCTACAAACTGACGATTAACCGGCTCCTCCTATTGCGGAGCTTGCCTGGAATATTGGCAAAACCATTGCCACCGCTATAAAACCTATCATCAAACCCATAACAAGGATAATGAGAGGACTGAGAATCGTCATAAGCCTGTCTAAATGTTTTTGGATTTCCATATCGTAGTAATCTGCGAGTTTGCCGAACATCTGTTCAAGTTGCGCGGATTGCTCGCCTATGGAAATCATGTGTGTAATCAAAGAGGGAAATACGCCGCTTTCCCTCAAAGGAGTCGTCAAATCAGCACCTCTTTCAATCGCTTTTTCGCCTTCTTCTACGGCGTTTCGGTATATTTTGTTTCCGATTGTTTCTTTGACGACTCTTAACGATGGAAGCAAATCAACAGCGTTTTCCAATAGAGTTCCCATCGTGCGTGTAAATCTTGATAAAGCGAACATTTGGAAAACTGGCCCAATTATGGGCACTTTCAACTTTATATTGTCAAACACAAGTTCCCCCGCTTGAGTCTTTGAGTATTGCCAGAGTCCTATAATAGCAACGATGCCACCGACAAAGAGCATAACTCCACGCCAGGAACCAACGATATCTATGAAAGCAAGCAATATCCGCGTGGGAAGCGGCAGGGTTACCTCTAAATCCTCAAATAAAACGGTGAACTTAGGTATAACAAAAATAGTTAGCACAAAAATGGCTATGATGCTCAATCCTATCAGGATAGCAGGATAAAATAACGCTGATGTGACGTTCTCCTTGAGTACCCGTCGGCGTTCGGAGAAGTCCGCTAAACGTTCCATTACCAGTCCGAGCATGCCGGCTTCTTCGCCAGCCCTTATCATGTTGACGTACAAATCGTCGAATGCCTTGGGCTGCTGAGATAACGCGTCAGCAAAAGTTGAGCCGTGTTCTACATCGCTTTTCACTCGCTCTATAACTTGCCGCATTTGCGAATTCGATACCTGCTGCATGGTGATATCAAGAGCTGGGGATAAACGTACAGCAGCGTTGAGCAACGTTGCCATCTGATAGCTAAAAAACTCAACATCTTTACCCTTAATCCTTCCAGTCAGAAATGGGATTTCAAGCCCACGCTCTTCCGCGCCTCCCTCGGAAACTTTCGTAGGATAAAGTCCCATGCTTTGCAACCTGCCAATTAATTCAGGTCGCGTAGCGGCTTCCAAAGTACCCGCCGTGGGAGTTCCGGCATCAGTTATGGCTTCATAGTTGAAAATTGGCATTTCTTACCCCTGTATCATCGTAGTAATTGCTTGAAATTATGAATACACCTATAATTCCTCAGATTCTGCGGAGCCAAATTCGTAATCAGACTCAGAGGTCAATCGCATTACTTCCTCAATGGTTGTCATGCCTGCGGTGACTTTCCTCCAGCCATCCTCGCGCAAGGTTCTCATTCCTGCATACATTCGCGCTGCTTTTTTTATATCGCTTGAAGTAACACCCTTGATGCACATCTCCCTGACTTTTTCATCCATCATGATTACCTCAAAAATGCCGGTTCTGCCTTTGTATCCAATATTTCTACATTCCCTACAGCCTACGGCAACTGGCACTTCTAAATCAGCGGGGAGATTTTCAATTACATCATCATGAAGTCCTAAGTCGATAAGCACTTCTTTCTCAGGTTTATACATCTGCATGCAGTTGGGGCAAACCCTGCGGACTAAACGTTGAGCGATAATTCCTTCAAGAGTTGAGGCTACCAAAAACGGCTCAATACCCATGTCGATAAGACGGGTAATTGCGCTTGCGGCGTCGTTCGTGTGGAGAGTGCTGAAAACAAGGTGGCCGGTCAAGGATGTGTGAATAGCCATGTCTCCCGCTTCCCGGTCACGGATTTCGCCCACCAGCACAATATCTGGGTCCTGACGCAGGATATACCGAAGACCAATATCAAAAGTAAGCCCGAGGTCAACATTTACGTCTATCTGACAGGTACCCGGTAGGTCATATTCTACTGGCTCCTCAATGGTTATAATTTTTACTCCGGGTTGATTGATTTCTTTAAGGCAGGCGTAAAGGGATGTCGTTTTGCCACTGCCAGTAGGTCCGGTGGCGAGAATGATACCGTGAGGTTTTAGTATCATCTTCTCGAATTGCGCGTAATTATCTTCCATCAAGCCTAATTCTTCGAGCCCGTAGGAGATAGCTTTCTTATCAAGAATTCGCAATACCAGGCTCTCCCCAACCTGAATAGGTACTGTGGATACACGAATATCAATTTCACGGTTTCCAAGCGTTTTAATATTGAGCCCTATTTTTCCATCCTGTGGAAAACGTTTTTGTGCTATGTCCATACCCGCCATTACTTTTACGCGTGAGATGAGCGCCCATTGTAACTCTCTGGGCGGGTCCGGTTGTTTCTCAAGCACACCGTCAATGCGGTATCTAATTTGAACGCGTCGGGCAAAGGGTTCGATGTGAATATCACTGGCACCCTGATGGACAGCATCTATGATAAGTTGGTTGATGGCTTCTCTGACCGTTGGGTCTTCTGCCATCGTATCATCATAGTAGTCGCTAATCTCTTCAATGCCCTGGGCAACAGCAATTCCACCGGGCGTTTTCGCTTCACTAATAACTTCATCTGCGGTTCTACCGTAGTATATTCTGAGCGCGTCTTGAATATCATCTTCTGTCGCTAACAAAGGCAGCACTTCACAGCCCGTCAATAAGCGAATATCATCCCTGAGCAAAATGTCCAATGGGTCCATCATTGCTACTGTTAGCACGTTATCTTCTAAACGCACCGGGGCAACGACATTTTTGAAGGCAAAGTCCGCGCTCAATTTTTCGATTGCCGCGTCATCTTGTTGAAAGTCTGCTAAACTAATACATTTGATGCCAAAGTCTATACTTCTTTTCGCTAAATCAATTTCACCGGATGTGGCATATTTTTCATCAATGAGGAATTTTTCAATCGGTTTGTCAAGAGTTAGTAGTTTTGTTTTTATCTCATCGCGTTGTTCTTCGTTGAGTATGCCAGCCTCGAACAATACATCCTCTAAAGTTATTGGTTTATCTGGTAGCGTTGACAATACTATCTGCCTCCTTAAATCCTGTTTGTAGTAAAAAAAACACGGTAGGGAGTTATTTGACCAGTTGCGCTATACCGCCTACCACGGGCACCTGAACTTCTGTTAAAGAAACTGCCTGCTTTAGACGAAAAACGTTTATGTAGGTTTAAGACTTTTATCTTTGTACTACAACAAGACTCTGTTGGAATTGGTGAACTGTCATCAATAGTAAAACGTGAAAAGTAAAGAGTAAAACGTCCTTTCTCCTTTTTTACTTCGCCAATCAACCGGAGTAAAATCTCGTTGTAATATTAGGCACTGCCTAAGAGTTCCTTTAGCAGGCTGGTGAGTTCCTCGTTTCCTTCTGCTAATTCATATACGCGTTGAATTTTTTCCTCTCTGCTTAAATCTCTTTGAGATGGAGCCGGCTCCCAGAGAACCTCCACTTTTTTGGGGTGTCGCCGGTCATAGGTGATTTTCGCCAACGTCAACGGATAATCGTCAGGGATTAATACCACCCAGTCTATCGTTCCGCTTCCGTAACCGGAATCTTTTCTGTCTACTTTGAGATGTCTATCCCGTGTCGGGTGATTCTGTCGTACCCATTCTTTTCTGCCAAATTCGTCAAGTTCAAAAATTCCAACTTCTAACCAGCTTCTATCGGCACCGCTGGGCTTTGTCGTAACTGATATTTGTGCCATGATTATCCTCCTTTTCAGAAGGCGGAGGGATGAAATTCCTTAGCCTTCTTGCTCCTCAGTTTCCTGTCCTTTCAACTTTATTCTCGAAATTATAAGAGAATCATTGGCGTTGTTTTTGGACAAGGAGATGCGCACTTCAAATTCCCGACTTGGGAAGGTATCTTCATCAAACTTATACCATTTTCCACGTACCTTTGCTCGCAGTTCAGGAGTAAAGGTGCTGTGGGGCGGGATATGCGCGTCAACTTCTAACAATGGTAAAATCTCCTCTGCTGTGCGGATGAAGTAACGTGCTGTTCCAGTGAGATTGGATTTTTTGCTTAAAACATGGATTTCCTGGGTTCTTTCCCCTCGTACTTCTGATGCCACGTATAGATGTTTATCGTCTGCCGCCATAGCCGTAGCCTTGTTCATATCCAGTTGTCGTTGCGCTACGAGAGTGAAAACACCTGTTTCTATGCAGACAAGCTTTCCAAGGTTAGTCAGGACGTATATTCTTTCATCGTCAAAGCAGACTGCCTGCAATTTTCCGTTCAATTTAAATTTGTTCACACCGACTAATTTGCCCGGAGAAGCTTTTACAACCTCATTTGTCTGACTGGAAGCTAAATAAACGGAATCTTTCACCACATCCATGAAATCAAATGCAACATTCGTAGAATAGACACCCTGTGGTTGCAGATACTCCACATCATAACAGGAGATTTTTCCATCGGCGGTAGATACATACAGGTATTCTTTTGTATGCGCAATCGCTAACACGTCTCCCCTGAAAAGCGACTTAACTTTAACCTTGTGCGTATTCAGGTCAATTTCATAAAGTCGTCTATCGGCACCCACAAAGAGGGTATTTGCCGTTTTGTCAATAGCCCTGACAACTCCTTTGAGTTTGATTATCTCTCCTGGATAATCGGTGCGGAGGCGTCTGATGAACCGTTCTGGGGCGTTTGCGGGCACTTTTTGGATATAACCGTCTCCCCCGCCTATCCAGACGTATTCATCATCTGCAACAATCACCGTGGGTTGTTTCCCGATGTAGAGTGCGCCTAACGCGGACGATGTTGTTTTATCGTATTCCCAGACATACCCACCTGTGGTGGCAACATAAACTTTATTTTCATGAACACAAATGGCTCCTTGGTATGAGGAAACAGGTGCGTCCTGATACTCAAGGTAGTCTACAGTCGGGAAATGTTCCAACTGTAAACCGTCGTCGCTGACGTGAATGCCATCAATCTTTCCAGACAGATATCCCGAACGCGTGGATACTTCCCAAGAAGACATCAAATCTCTCGGACCGGATTCGATGATGTAATCAAGTTCCTCTGCGATGGTGTGTTTAGCGTGGTCAAAAGTTCTGATATTGATGCGGTTCTCATCCAATACAACTACCCTTGAATGTACATGCCCATCGCGTGAGAAATGCTGCCTACAAACTCCTACATGGACGAAATAAACCCCGCTGTGATATGTAATTGCGTTTTTGTGAGACTGTCCCAGATGGCTGTGTCCTGAGAACCAGAGTATTATCTGCGGATGACGCCCAATTAACTGTAGAAGTCGTTCAGGATTGTGGTTGTGGTTTACATAAGCATTGGTAGCTCTGACATGAACAGTGGGCGCTAAGGGAATACGTGTGCCGTAGATAGGTACGTGACACTGAACAATGGTGGGAGTAGTAGGATTGCGGGAAAGGGTTCTGTCCAGCCAGTCGAGTTGTTCTTCGCCCAAAAACACTTCATTGGGTTGCCGCCACTGCTCGTTGCTCAGAGTTATAAACAACAATTCGTTATGATAGAAAGAATAATAGTGCCGCTCTAACCCGAAATCTCTGACAAACAATAATTCGACATTCTCTTCATCGGTAGAACCGTCTTTGGCCTGCAGGTTGTGATTGCCGAGAGCAGGAAGCAACTTCCCTTTAAGTTCGCTTAATATTCCATGAGAAAAACCCTCAGTAGTGTTACCATAATCGCCAAGAAGCATTACAATATCAGGCTCTAACTTGTTAATGTCTGATATTACCTCTCGCATCTCTTCATCATCTGCATTGCTGTATAAAGTTGGTGCCCCCATAACAACGATTGTAGCTTTAGCCTTCTCGCCATTCATCTCTCTCTTAGGGGGAAGAAATGTATTACCTTTTCCTCCCCACCAACCCCCCTTTCTTCTTTGAGTTTTTTCGGAACATCCTAATTAACATAGTAAAAGACTAACCTTCTGATTTGCAAAAAAGACTATCACCCATTTTTCCAGTTCATTAGATAGAATCTTAGGCTTGTATATTGTACAACTTTTTTCTGCAAAACGCAACCTTTTAGCCCAGAAATTCCCCACGTACTGTTTATAATGAAAAGAAGCTTCGCCCCTGACGGGCAAACTAAAGTATCGGTGCTGGTTTTTGGATTGAATAATGAAGATTGACTATTGAACGTGGTTTTTACAATATTCAATAGTCAATCTGTTCAGCCCAACACCGTGGTTTTAGCTTTAGTCTTTAGCCCGGTGATGAACTTGGTTAGTGGTGATTGTACCACTCTACCAGTAACCAGTCTACCATTCACTTTTCAGCCACGGTATTTATGTCGATTGATAATCTCATCCTGCGTCTGTTTTGAAAGCGTTACAAATCTCGCCGAATACCCCCCTACTCGAACCATAACATCCCGATACGCTTCAGGGTTTTTCTGCGCTTCGAGCAGTTTATCGACGGAAGTCACATTTCCCTGGAAGATATGTCCTCCCTTCTGCACGAAGGTTTTCAGAACAGGTTTTACTACCTGGGGGTTCGCCCAATTCGGGTCCAAATCCCACATCATCGCACCTCCTCCGCCTACCTCTTCCAACGACAAGCTGGTGGCGGAGTTGATGGCGGCGGTTATTCCATTTACGGCGGAGCCTGACTGTGGCGATAATCCGTGAGCGAGTGGGCGTCCGGATTTGCGTCCGTCGGGGGTTGCGCCAATCTGCGCGCCGTGGGAGACAACCCATACGAAACCTAATATAATGGGGCGGCAATGCCCGCCGTACCGGTTTCTGTGAGATTTGATGATGTTCGAGAATGTGAGCAGAACTCTGTCCACCATAGCATTGACTTCTTGGTTGCCGGAGCCGTATTTGGGCAGATTGAGAAGATACGAATGCACTTGCCCGTATCCATTTTCAAAGTTTGCCTTGAGCGCGTCGAGAATTTCCCTTCCAGTGAACTGTTTGTCGTCAAAAAGGGCCCTTTTGATGGCGTACAAACTATCGCCTACGTTCGGGATACCAACGCCGCTTCCGCCGTAATCCATGTATCTCGCACCACCGTCGTTGATGCTGCGACCGCGTTCCAAACAGTCATGCGTCATGCTGGACATGAGGAATGACGGGCGATATTTGGCGTAGCTGTCGAGGTAGATGTCAAGGCGTTTCATGAGAATGGTTAATTCGCGTTTTAGTTCATTTTCAAAGTCAGTGTAAAGTTCCTCGAACGTCTGGTAATCGGCGAGGGTTTTGTCATGTGGAATGGCTGTCTCGCCGGTTTGTAATAAGCAGCCTCCGTTAATGACAAGCTCAAAGGTTCTCGCTACGTTATGGGCAAAGGCGAATTCCAAATCGCAATTGCACCCTTGCGCCGACACTTCCATGCAACCTCCCGCTGTCCAGTGACGGGCGTCTTCGAGTCTGACGCCGTCGGCGTGGAGTGCGGCAATCATCGCGTCATCCCCGTATATCTGTGCCCGGTTGTCACTCTCCAGCAAAAATTTTACAGTCAGGTCAACAAAATCATCCGGCGCGTCATCGTGCAGGCGAACATATACAGCCGGGTGGCTCTGATTGTGTTCCGTAATTACCTCAAGGATGATATAGGATAGTGTGTTAATCGCCGAAGTGCCGTCTGGATTTCTGCCGCCTGTGGGAACTGCTTCCACCCAACCATCCGAAGGGGCGATGCGCTCGTGTAGTTTTATGAATAACTCGGTGACAAGTTCCTTTGCCTCTTCACGCGTGATTCGCCCTGCTTCTAAGTCAGACTCAAGATAGGGGCCGAGGTAGTAGTCGATACGCCCCGGGCCATTGCCGCCAAACGGGTTTTCAAACATGACGGCGAGATGCTGGAATAGGAAACTTTGAACGGACTCCTTGAAAGTTCTCGCCGGATATTCGGGAACTTTTTTACAGATGTCCGCCATCTCCAAAAGCCCTCGTCTTCTTTCTTGGTCAGATTCAGTGTCCGCCGCTTCCTGTAGTTGTTCCACGTGGCGTTTAGCCCAGTTGATTAGCCCATTGAGAGCTATCTCCACGCAGTCATAAAACTCACGCGATTTCTGGTCAGAGGTATCTTTTCTTGCCTCTGAAAACATCTCTATCATTCCCCTCGCACCATGTTGTAGCATGCGTCCAAAATCCCAGCAAACATGCCCGGGCGATGCCCCATCGCAGAAATAACGGGCATAAAGCGCATTCTCAGGCAAGGATTCCCTCACCTTCCGCGCTGCCGCAGGAATAACCGCATAATCAGCCCAGCGTCCGTCAAGCGAACTCCCGTTCAGTTCGGGACAACCGCCCCCGGGACACGCCTGGTATATCTGAGCCGCTATCCGTTCCAGCGGATGAATGTATACGGGTTCGTTTTCCAGAGCGTAAGCAAAACTCCTCGCCTGCCTTTCCGCAAGTGGCAAATCGGCGTAAAGTTCAAAAAACGCCTTCGTCCAATTCGCCTCCTTTGGACTGCTTTTTGGGCCGAAGCCTCTGGCGTAGGCTTGTTGTTTGTATTGTTCTAATCTGTCGTTCATCTGAGCCATCCTCTCTTCTCTGGGAATTATTTGCATTTGTAGGTCAAAATTCACATTTCGACGCTCGAAGATGCCGATTTCTGAAAATCAACCTACGGTTGTGAAGTACTAAAATTTCATTCTATCAAAAAACAGCCTGTTTGTCAACAGCAAATTTTTGAGAAAATCCATCACTAAAAATCATTGACAAAGGACTGAGTGTATGTTATATTACTCTCATAACAGAATATTCGGAATTCTAATCGTTGAATGACCAAAAAAGGAGCAAGTGGTGTACGAGGAACTGGACTATGAAGATGATAGAATTGCTCACATTGCTAAACATGATGTCGATATAGACGAAGTATATGAAGTTTGGGAGGTAACCGGTTGATGTCAAGATGGGAAAAAAACAGGAAACGCGTATATGGGCAAACTAATAGCGGACGTTATCTTCTTATCATCGTTGGGCGTAGGCATCTAAGTCGTAAGTCTTGGCTAATAACCGCTCGTGAGATGACCGAACGGGAGAAGAAGAATTACCGAAGGAGGATGCGTAGATAAGATGAAAATTCCTAAATTTCAATCATTGGAAGAAGAGGAAGAGTTTTGGCAAAATACGGATACATCTGGATGGATGGATGACTTAGAATTCGCCCCTGCGGGTGTGGGACGCATTTCAGAAGATAGATGTCCTGTTTGTCATAGCCGACGCCATAAGCGACGGGTGAATTTACAGATAGCTGACCGGCGTATTACACTTCACAGAGTTAGAGCTTACTACTGTCCAAAATGTAAAACTACGACTCCTGCCCTTGATGTAGAGGCAGCTATCCCTGAATTGGTCAAAGTAGCTAAGAAAACAGGATTGTAACTTGACTATTTCTGTTTAGGCCTCATTCTATCAAAAAAACAGTCTGTTTGTCAACAGCAAATTTTTGAGAAAATCCGACACTAAAAATCATTGATAAAGGACTGTATGTATGTTATATTATTTGCATGGTGGTTTGTCATGGTTGTTTGCTTATTTGGTGTAGGAGAACAAGATGAGAAATTTTTGGAAAACCTATATGCTAAAGTTAATACTGGGTATTATAATCATTTTACTCCTGTGGTTTACTATGGTTTTTGCCGATGATTCTCGGCAGGGAGAAGGGACAAAAATACTTGAGTCTATTAACCTTCAGGATGTAATGGTTATTTGGTTCGCTGGGATGTTAGGTGGGTTGGCAAATTCATTTGTGGAGAAAGAGGGATGGGGGGTTGATTTGCTCTACAATCTCATACTTGGGGGGATAGCCGCTCTTGTTATCTATCTTATGGCTGGCAACGAATTAACTCCTTCCAAACAGGTTGGTGCTGCCCTGTTATCGGGAATTGGTGGCGGACGTATAATTACCAATCTGAAGCAACGGTTGTCTTTGGCATCACTGGGAGATATGACAGAAAGGCAGACCAAATTATCTGGTGAGTTATCTGAAACGATAGAAAAAATAACGAATGAAGGAGACGAGGGATATGAAGAAAGAATCGAAAATCAAGGCGATGAGAATAAAACTAGCGCGGGAAATCAAAGCCAAGTCTAATGAAGGCGTCGAATTGTCTCGCCGGATACAACAAGCTAAGAATGCTAAGGAAACTTACAAATTGACCCAAGAGTTGGCTCAGATAACAGGAGAAATGGAACACTTGGTAGCAACGCTGGCGGCGACAACATCTATAAGCAGAGGGCGTATCGTAGCAGTTAGTTAGAAAATGAAAGGCAGGATTGTAATAACCCGTCGAAAGGTTTGATAACTTTTCGTGTTTTTGGGGGGTAGCGAAAACATTTTTGACCACAAGCTACTCCGCCAAAAATGCCACAGCAGAGATAGTATCCCCCAACCCTACCGTAAGTGCTGGATGTTCCACAACCTTTGTCGGCAAAAAGATAACTCTATAACCCCGGTATTCAGCTAACCCCGTTTCACAGAAATCTGACGGCGCAGATATGTGAGTTGCTAAGGAGCGCATCTGTTCCATGCCTTCGAGTGAGAATGGAATATCCCTGATTTGTTCAAAATTCACATCGCCTGTTACATCCCCCGTCAACGCTCTTCTTGCCGCAATAGTTGCCGCGAGAATCATAGCGTTCTTGGGCTGTTCTGGAGCCTCTTCAGGGGAACGCACAAGGCAGACGTAGTACCCCAAATTGTGGAAGTGAATGCGATTGACGCCAGTCAAATCCGCTAATTCTATTAATCCTTGCAGATAGTATTCTACCGAACCGATGCCTCCGAGTTTTCCAACCTTCTCACCGCGCATGTCCTTAATTATGTAATCCAACTCAACTTCGTTGAGTCCAAAACTGTCCACATTGGGAAGCACGTATTCCACAATGCCCTTTCTAATTTTTTCACTGGGGATAGTATCGAATTCCAGATGTATTTTTAACTCAGGTTTATTGTTTTTTAACTCTTTAAGAAATTCCACAGTCGGTAAGATATAGTCGGTGTGCGTCGTTCCGTCTGGATATTCGGGGGAGAGGAGTTGGTATCCTGCGACGATAATATGACTGAATTCTTCAAGGTTGTGCAAGACAGCCCGTTTAAAAACCTCAGACAGTTGCAGTTTGTCGTTTACGGGATTCCAACAAGGATAGAATCTGTTGGTACGCGGTGCTGTCAGCGTCTGTTCATCAATCTTGATTTGCGAGCCCTGTGAATATTCCATTCCCCAGTGCATCGCCTCTATATCCTCTCGTTGACAGGCTTGGTGCGGGTGTTTCAACTGAATCTCATCGTCTGCCTCTGTGGCGACAAAGAGGTTGTCACTTGGGCTGAACAGTTCAAGCAACTGTTTGGTCAGCGGATTCGCGTAGACGAGAATCTTCTTTAAACCGAGCGGCGCGAGGGAATTTGCCATACAACCCGATGTGCCGCCCAATTTTAGTCTGTCGTATCCGAAATGTTCCAGTATCCAATGGAAAACGCTTTCCTTACGAATCACCATTCTAAAACTTCTCCCCGCAGCAAACGAATGCAAAAAGCCTGCAAGCATATCCGCCGGCGAGTTTATTTCAATCGGCACGGCATCAAGCTTCGCTACCACTTCCCTCTTTAAATTCGGGTTCGCTTTTAGAACGCCTTCCACTTCCGCTCCATCTATACGCTTGATTCCGTCAATCACCGAATGAAAGCCAAGAATAACTCCGGTGACATAGCGAAGTTTGACTAAGGCTGGCTCAATACTACAGTTGTAAATTTCGTTCCAGTTCTCTTCCACTGCGTTTACCCTCCTTCACGTTGTAGGTGGATTTTCCAAAACTAACGCTTACACAATACCAAAAAATTGTGAAAAAGTCAATCTACTTTTTGGCACCAAACTTTTTTTCGTAGACATGATGAAAAAAATATGCTATACTTTCATTTGTGCCAAAATGAATAAGCATGTTAGACGAGTTATCAAATATTATTTAATCATTGCAGGCGTTTACGGACTTTTTCTCATCATTTTGACCTTACTGGACGTTACGCGAACAACAGCACATCACGAATGGAAGTTTCTTTTCACTTCCTCACCGGCAGATGCGGGGCGTTTTTTAACCTCAATGGTGCGAACACTCAATCAAATGACCGCGATAATTGTAACAGCGTCTGCCATTGCTGTACCGCTCACAGCGAATTTCTACACGCCTAAGTTGATAGAACTGTTTATACGGAACGGTGTTAACCGGTCATTCTTTCTGCTTCTTATTAGTGCAACCATTACGTCGGAATATACATCTTATGTCGTGCGGACGACCGGAGATACGACATATCCGGCGCGTACGATGGTTTACATCTCGTTTGTGTTAGGATTTGCAAGTATGTTTTGTTTCCTGCCTTATCTGTACTATGTGTTCAATTTCTTGCGCCCTGACGAAATTGTCCGACGGATAGGACATGAGATTGATGTAGATTTGGAGCGCGCGGTAAGCAACTCCCGCCTTTTTACGAATATTTCTTCCGCCCGTGGCGAAAAGAAGCAGCGAAGCGGCACTTCACCTCGTAAAATACAGAAAGCTCTCATTGCCAGAATAGCACAACTTCGCGAAATTGTGGTGAAGTCCATTGAGCGTTCTGACCGCGAAGTAGCGCTCTCTGCCCTTGAAGAACTCCAAAGGACTGCGCTCAAATACCAAAAGCTGAAACCCAAATTTGATTCGCAATGGTTTGCGATTTCGCCAGCAGAAATCCGTGGGTTCCCGGAGGAGGCGACAGAAATTCTCGTCCAGGGGCGTACGTGGTTTGAATTTGAGGTATTACATCACCTTGAGCTTGCATATACTTCCGCACTGACCAAAATGTGGGAAGTGGTAACCAAAATTGCGGAAATCGCTTATATACTGGGAAGAACAGCGTGTACCAGAAATGACAATAACCTTCTCGCTCTTTCAATAAAGTTTATGAATACATACATGCGCCAATGTATCAATCGGCATGATATTCGTGCCTTCTACAATACAAGTTACCAATACCGTCGTTTTGCCGAAGACATCGCCACGGCTTCGCCTGCGCGGAGTCTCGAAATTATCAGACATCTTCACTATTATGGTACGGCTGCTTTTTATAAGGATATGGCGTTTGCCCGGGACATCACATTCTATGATACGGGACGCATCGTCGAATATGTTTATCGCAACAAGGTGGAGGAACAGCGTGAATTTCTCACCGCCTTCTTAACGCTTCAAACCGATAGAACGCAACCCGCAGCTTTGCAGCAGGGCGAAGCGGAACTTCACACCACAGGCACCGTAAAGGCGGTTCTCATTCTCCTTTCGTACTACCTTGAGAGTGACTTACTGGAGGAAGTTCAGATACTCAGAGCTTATCTTCAAACGGTTGATACGAAGTTAGTACACCAGGTAGCGGATGAACTTCTGCATGTCGAAGAGAAGGAGTTTTGGGAAATAACTGACCGAATCGTCAACTTGGATTATTTAGAGGAGTCCCGGCGTATGCGTTTGAACGATTTTATTGGCAAATTTGCTTCAGAATTGTAGATGCTCGGAACAAAGTGGTGCCGGTTGAGGTTTGGGTTGAGTAGCGTAGCGTATCGAAACCAGTTCGGAACGAAGTGAAGAACCCCGTTCAAAACCTACTCAACCGGCGTTCGCTTCTCTTAACTTGATACACATAAGCATCTACATGTCAGAACATATTTGACAGAACTATATGAACCCCAAAAAGAGTAAAGGTAAGACTATCAAAATTTATTGCGCCAAATGCAGAACTTTACTTTACAAATATCGCAAACAAGGCACTGGGCATTTGATAAAATGTTATAAACATGGCATTGTGAAAGATTTTACTCAGGGAGACTTAAAGTGTCCCAAATGCGGAAAGCAATTTGCCAGAGAAGCGATGATTCATGGTAAGCCGGCTCATAAAATTATTCAAGGTAAGGTTTTTGTAGGACGGTAATGGCGATAATTTTTGCTTTTCAAAATTTAATTCGGTAATTGAACAAATTCCCTTCTGACGGGATATGACACAATGTCAGAGCGTTGGGGGAGTTGGGTATCTGGACATCCCCATAACCCCAATCCCCCAATGCCCCGTTTTTCTATCTATATGTGTATTACAACCTCGCTGAATCAACATCTTTGTGGAGTTGTTTAAGAGTAATCGGACAAAGTTCCAATTTATACCTCTCCGCCGTCTCCCGAACGCAAGTCGCTATTCCCTCAAGGGTTTGCCGTTTAGGGGCATTTGGATTGTCATACTCGAAATAATTGTGCGTTATAGCGACGATGGCCTTCACGGGGGTATGTTGTTCGACCATATCTGCAATGCGCCTGTCAATGGTTTCTTTGTGTACCTCAATTTCAGCCGCCTCTATTCGCAGTTCCATAGCGGATTTACCGCCCCATGTACGCCGGTCCCAGTCCTCAGTTACGGGTACCTCGTAGAAATCCAGTTCGCCCGGAATCAGCCTGAAATGGGGATGCGCATGGTGAGGGTAGGGGGCTGTTCCAGCCCAAACAGCCCTGTATTCCGGCATAACCCGTTCAGGAGCCGATACGCTGCCCTGGCGGAATCCCACCTCATACAAGGCTCGGAAGGTAGCGTCGTTAGCGGAGAAGTTTCCGGGGCGAAAGCTCTTCGGACGCTTTCCCAGAGCCTCAGCCCATAGCTCAACCGCCTGTGAGAGTAAATCCACCTGCGTCTCAAAACCGTAAGCACCCAAATATTCTTTGTGCCGCAGGTCAACGAAACTTTGTGGATGCAGGTGCATGCCTAATTCAAATCCTTTCTTTTCAAGTTCCCAAAACATCTCGTGATGCTGATGTGCGGTTTCCGGGACTATAAAGAGCGTACCCACAAGCCCTTGGGAGGAAAGCACATCGACGAACCCACTGATGGCTCTCTCGCTTAACTCCCATGTCTCAGGGCCACCGGGCGGGGAGAATGCCCTGATTCGCTCGCAGTCCATTGTGAAGATGACGTGAAGCCTGGATTCCAAACTCATTTTCCAATCACCTACCTACCTCATTGAATACATAACCGACGCCCTCCGTTCCGCCCCGGTATCTACATACAGTGGCGGGACTTTTGACACCGATACGTTAGTATAAGTTTTCGTCGCAATGCCCCACAGCGCTATTCCTCGACCAACCGGTCGGCGACTTCCTTCTGCCACCTTGTCATTTCTTCGCGGAGACGTGCCAACTGCTCTGCGTGTTCCGGTGCCTCCGAAAGGTTATTTACTTCCCACCGGTCATTTGCTAAGTCGAACAACTGTGTTCTCCTCGTTCCCTCCACGAAATATTCGATTAGCTTGTATCGTTCGTCGCAAACCGCTCTCTGTACGTTTTTGTAGGCAAAGAAAAGGGTATCTCTAAGGTGTTGCTTCTCTCCCGTGATAGCAGGCACCAGGCTTTTGCCTTCGACCGTTTTGGGTATAGGAAGTCCGGTCAATTCACAGAGAGTTGGGAAAATATCAAGCAAATAGCAGAGAGCATCGGATTTTTTACCTTTCGGTATGTTTGGGCCGGTGATAACCAGCGGGACGCGTATGCTGTGTTCATAGAGATTTTGTTTGCCCAGCAATCCATGCTGACCGACGGCCAGCCCGTTATCCCCTGCGAAAATGATGATGGTGTTGTCTGCGTGGCCCGTCTCTTTTAGAGTTTCCAACAGCTTGCCGATGTACACATCCAGATGTGTAATCATGGCGTAGTAAGCTGCGATATGTTGTCGCACAATTTCAGGCGTTCGCGGCCAGGGTGCCAATTTTTCGTCACGGATTACCAGTTCACCGTTATCGAACGGATGTTCGGGCATAAAGTTTTCCGGCAAATTAAGTTCTTCAGGCTTATACATATCCTCATATTCCTTTGGTGCCATCCTTGGGTCATGTGGTGCTGTATATGAGACATACATTAAGAACGGTTTGTCGTCCTTGTATTCGCGCAGAGCTTTTATGGCGGCATTGCTGAACAGTTCGCTGGAGAACTTCTTTCCGATATATTTTTTTTCCTGTAGGTACTTGCCGGTTGGGTCAAAATCGTGTACCGGCACCTTCAAGTGGTTAGACATTCCGCCAAAGAAAATTTTGGAGCCGGTGGTAAACCCCTTGGCGAAGGATGCCGGCCCGTTATGCCATTTCCCCGTACCAAAGGTAGTGTAGCCTGCCTCATGCAGTATTTCGGGAAAAGTGATTGTGTCAGCTAAATCATCTGGAGCACGGAACAGAGTCCGCCCGCTCATCAGCATCGCACGGCTGGGCATGCAAACAGCGCCGCTCATGGAACCCATGATAGAGGCATGGGTAAAAGACACTCCGTTGTGGACGAGGGAGTCCATGTTTGGAGTTACGATTTCTTTATTGCCAAGGGCGTGAATTGTGTCGAAGCGTTGGTCATCGGTAAACAAAAACAAGATATTGGGCAGTTTGCCTGACTTGTTTGTCCCGGCCTCCATTAATTTTGAAAAATCACGTTGATTCGAGTTTGTCATTTGTTTCATCTCCTTTTTCAAACCAGACTTTAACATACTTTCTGCCTTATATCAACAAAAAAAGTCGGGGCGCAGAAATTCCCCACCATAATATATTGGGAGTGCAATAATCAGCGGTAGCATATTATTGCAAAAGGTAGACACATTGGTCTACCGCTACGTTGATTTTTGCACTCCAACTTAATTTTTTTCACTTGCCAGAAGGAACGAAATCTGTTAAACTATACCAAGCGCAAATCAAGTTTACGGGTTTTGCAGTTAAATTTTTAAGGAGGAAAAAATGCCTGAAAAACTTACGGAATACCGATTTTCATTTGGTCCATGGAACATCCACGAAGGTGTTGACCCATTTGGCCCGCCTGTGCGGGAGTCTTTTAGCTTTGACGAGAAGATAAAATTTTACAGGGAGTTGGGATTTGAAGGCGTACAGTTTCACGATGACGATGCCGTGCCAAATTTGAACGATTTGACTTCTGAACAGATAGCGAAGAAAGCTAAGGAAGTCAAAAAACTCTTAGACGACAACGGTTTGGTGGCGGAGTTCGTGGCACCGAGATTGTGGGAGGACGCACGCACCATCGACGGGGCGTATACTTCTAACAATCCCAAAGAACGCGAATACGCTGTCAATCGCTCGTTCATCTGCGTTGACATTGCCAACGAACTCGGTACGGACAAGATAGTGCTGTGGTTAGCGCGCGAAGGAACGTATATCCGAGAAGCCAAAAGCTCACGCAAGGCCGTCGGCTACATCTTGGACGCCATCAACAAGATTCTTGATTACGACAAGAACATCAAAATCCTAATCGAACCGAAGCCCAACGAACCGATGGACCAAGCGTATATCCCCACCATCGGACATGCAATTGCACTTGCCTATTTGAGTTTTGACCCAAATAGAGTCGGCGGGCTGATTGAAAGCGCCCACGCTCTCCTCGCAGGACTTGACCCGGCGGATGAGATGGGCTACGCGCTATACCATAACAAACTCTGGAGCGTACATTTGAACGACCAAAACGGTTTGAAGTTCGACGAAGACAAAGCCTTTGGCTCCAACAACACCAGGGCGGCTTTCAACCAAGTACGCGTCCTTGAAGAAGCCGGATACGGTCAAAATGGCGAATTCGTGGGATTGGACGTGAAAACTATGCGTACTCAGAAACGCGCAGTTTCCACGAAACATCTCCTGCATAGCCGAAAGATGTTCCTGTATCTGTTGGAAAAAGTTAGGACGCTGGATAAAGAAGCGGAAAAGGAATTTATCAAAGCGCGGGATTATGAAGGTTTGGATATGTTCATTTTGGAACATCTGATGGGGAAATAGGTAAACCGGAATACTAATCGCTGCATGGGACAGGTGAGCGTGTTTGCAGTGTTCCGCTCACCTGACCACTGAGTCCTCGGGCGAAAGTGGAACAATAAAAAAAACTGTTGAATTTCTTTTGTTAAAATGTTATAATCTTTGTACCTTTTCAGATTTTAGGAATTGTTTCAATAGGAATAGACGGAAAAAAATTCAATATTGATACTATACGGAATTTTTTCCATATAAGCATAGTTACGAACGGACGCTCCGCGATGGGCAGGGATTTGAAGTGTGACGTTTTTTTTGCGTACATCCGCGTAACTCCGGTCGTTCGGCAAACCCAAGCCACAACTGAACTCGGTCGTTAGCTGGCCTAGCGAAAAAACGGTGTATAATTTAGAAAAATACGGTTGCTCAATTTATCAAATCAGGAACGTATATGCCGAAACTTTACGAATACTTTGGTATCGTTATTCTTTTTTACTCGAATGAACATGAGCCAGTTCACGTTCACGGCAAATACCAAGGGACAGAGAGCAAGGCAGATATTATTATTGAGAATGGTCAGGTAATAGAAATTCGTTTTTCTTCGGTAAGAGGAAGGAGACCTTTGCCTCGTGGGAAGATGAGAGATTTTAAGGCCATAGTTGGGAATTATGCAGAGGAAATAGTACAAAAATGGATAGATTACTTCGTACTTCACAAGGCCGTATCACCGGAAAGGATTACTCGCAGGATACGATGAAGCTTGCCGAGAATGCGGTGATAGATATAACAAAGGCCGAATATATTGATGGCTACAAATTGCGTCTCAAGTTTAGTAATAATAAAGAACGCACAGTTGATTTTGGTCCCTTTTTGCACAATGTACTAAACCCCGTCAATAACCCCGCCTTAAAAGGCGAGGAACCTGTGAGGGGTTCCTTATATTGAC
>CAZRLY010000030.1:0-28055 GCA_964601015.1 uncultured bacterium | reverse complement strand
CTCCTAAAAAGCCTGCTAATCCATAGTGCAAAATCCTAACCGGACATCACTGGATGTCAGCATATTAATTATACCATATTGAAGTTGTTTGTCAACTTTTTCTTAGATTGTTTTGTTTAATAGCACAACACCGTTAGGTCGAAATTTAGATTTCGACTTCAATATCTTCGCGTATTTTTGTAACATTTATAAAAAATTATAACAAACCGCAGTTAAGAGATTATGTTGAGCGGGTTCATAGAATAAAACAGTGGCACGGAAGTTGCGCATTGACTGAGCGTATTTTAGCACACGCAAACGTTCAGAACGTGTTACTTGGAGTAAGTGTGTTTTTTGCAACAAAAAAAGTTGTATTTTTTACACTCCAGAGAGGAATAATGTTACAAAGGAAGGCTAAAGGATAAAGGTTAAAAGCTAAAGGTAGGAGAGAATGGCAAGAAAGCTACCGCTTTCAAGCGTGTAGATGAATTGCCCCCTTCAGCCTTCGACTTTTTGCCTTAAAAACCTTCAGCCTTCAGCCTTTAGCTTTCAGCCTTCTGAACCTGCCGCTTTCAAGCGTGCAGAGGTTCAGTGTTAATTGACCAAAAGGATAAAAACGAAAACGTTGCTGATAAATTTGGTAATTCACGGATTGTCCTTTGGAAAAATATTCAAATTATGCAATTTCGCAGAG
This sequence comes from uncultured bacterium, assembly GCA_964601015.1. Lineage (GTDB taxonomy): Bacteria > Poribacteria > WGA-4E > DTYX01 > CAZRLY01 > CAZRLY01. Next base: position 27,382 of record CAZRLY010000030.1, on the reverse strand, counting down.
CACCACCCTAAAATTAATGAGGTGAGTTAAAATGGGAAAAAACAGGAGGATTTTATGGATTGATGATGAAATCGAACTCTTGAAATCTCATACGTTTCTCTTGAGACAAAAGGGTTACGATGTTGTGCCAGCGGCAAGCGGACATGATGGCTTATCGCTGCTTTCCGTTGAACGTTTTGACGCAGTGTTGTTAGACCAAATCATGCCAGGCGGCATGGATGGATTAACTACACTGACTGAGATAAGAAAGTTGGAACCTACTTTGCCCGTCATCATGGTGACGAAGAGCGCGGATATGTCGCTTATCGCCGATGCTGTGATGAGACAGGTTGATGATTTTCTGGTTAAACCGCTCACGCCCTGTCAAATCTCTTCTACCTTGACGTTCATCTTAGAGCAGACGGAGTTTAAGGAACAGTTGACGATACAAAATTACGTTGAGGATTTTAAGAGCATGCGAATGATAAAAGGGCAATCACTCGATTGGCGGGCGTGGATTGATATTTACGTGAAGTTTGCTGAGTGGGATGTGAAGTTCGACAAATTAACAAAGGTAGATGATATCCGAGAAACTCACGCTCTTGAGAAACAGGACTGCAACGCGCTTTTTGCTAAATCCGTTGAGGAAAACTACAGAGATTGGCTTTTTGGAATAGATTCGCCGATATTATCGGTGGATGTTTTTTCCAAATTCGTTGTTCCGCAAATTGAGAGAGGAAAACAGGTATTCTTTATCGTGTTGGATTGTCTCAGATTGGACCAATGGCTCGTGCTGGAATCCATACTTCGTCCTTATTTTCGGATGAAGCGGCACTATTACTATTCAATTCTTCCTACTTCTACATTGTATTCGCGAAACTCGCTTTTCAGCGGGCTGTTCCCTATAGAAATGGCGACGAGATACCCTAAGTTATGGTGCGAGTCAGATGAAGAACACAGCAGCATCAACCGTTTTGAGAAGGATTTGTTACTGTTTTATCTTGAGCGTCTGGGTTTGATTTTAAAGCCTAAGGCAAGGTACTTTAAGATATTCGATGCAAGGGGCGAGATAGAGTATTTACAATGGTTATCAAGTGTTGAAAGAGTCAGTTTGGCGGCGTTGGTAGTTGATTTTCTCGACATCTTTACCCACAAACGCTCTGAGATTACTCTGCTCAAGGAATTAACCCACGATGAAGCCGCTTTTAGGGCGTTGACGGAAATGTGGTTTTTGCACTCCAGAATTTATGAAATGTTCAAGATTCTGTCTCAGAGGGATGTAGTGATTGTTTTAACGACTGACCACGGGGCAATTTTATCTCGGAGAGCGACAAAGGTGCTTGGAGATAAATCGACATCAAGTGGACTGCGCTTCAAGATGGGCAACCGATTAACCTCCGTTGACCCAAACGCAGCTTTGCATATAGACGAACCCAAGGAATACAATCTTCCCGGAAGTGATTTTGAGAAAGATTACCTACTGGCAAAGGAAGATTACTACTTCGTCTATCCCAATCAATTTAACGAATATAAACGCCAGTTCCACGGTGGATTTCAGCACGGTGGAATTACTATGGAAGAGATGATTTTACCGTGCGTTATCATGACGCCGAGAAAATAGGAGATAATGTTTTGAAAAGTCGTTTGTACTATTGATAGCGACAGCGATTCCCAATTCGCTGTCGCTATTTTTGTTTGTAAAACATCGCATGTACATCAATTTGCTTTGAAATCCAAGTAAAATTTAATTTGAATTTTGGAATCATGAAGGGTATAATTTACGGTAGGAAAAGACACGCCGCTACGTTTTGTAAGAAAAGAGGTGTTTTGTATGAAGACCAGGGCTTTTTTGGATGCCATCAACAACGGATATGCTCGCATGTTGCTAAACGAAGATGAAAGGGAACAGATGGACGTTCTCCTGACAACTCTTAACAAATACATCGGTGAAACGCCTCAAGAAGGTGATGTTTTTGAATTGACACTTTCTGATGATAGAAAAATAATCGGCGCGCGTAAATTGGTTGAAGAGACTGAGAGAGGCTGGCGTTTAGCTAAAGCTCTCAATGATTGGCTCTTGGACGGTATCTATTCGCCAGAATTAGAGGAGTTAGAGAGAGAGAAAAATGTTTAGGATTCATTTTTTAGATGTTGGTCGAGGGGATTCTACCATTCTGCAATTTGAAAATGGTCGAACTTACCTGATTGACAGCAACGAGATACCTGGCAAGATAACACCCTTTGAGTACCTCACCAAGACACTTTGCGTAACCGAATTGGAAACAGTCGTAGCAACCCATCCACATATTGACCACTTGCTTGGATTGCAGAAAATTATTGAAAACATTCCAACAAGGCAGGTGTGGTTGAGCGGCTACCGGTATCCGAGCCAAGTCTACAGAAACCTTGAAAATGCTCTTAAACGCAATCCAAGCGTACGAGTGTATTCACCGCGAGCGGGAATGAGAGTTGTGGAAGGCAAAGATAGAATCCAAGTGCTTGCACCGCCGCCTAACCTGCGAAAAGGTACGCACTCTGACGCCAACAATGCCTCTATTGTCCTGAGAGTTGTCATCACTAACGAAGAGAAGCGAACTTCCACTAACGCCATTTTGGGCGCTGATGCAGAACTTGCTAGTTGGGCATATATCCTGGAAGAACACCAATGGAAAATGCAAGCTGACCTACTAAAAGTTAGCCACCATGGAAGCGATTACGGCACTTACAAAGATGTGCTTGCCGCTATCAGACCAAAATATGCCATTATTACCGTCGGTACCAATCCTTATGGGCATCCTGAACAATGTGCATTGTCTTTTTTGCGGGGAGCTACATTGACGCGGAGCTTTCGTACTGACAGGGATGGAACGTGTGTTTTTGAATCTGATGGAACAAGTTGGGAATATGTACGCTAATGCCTGATACTACTACGAAACTTCGCGTTTACCCACGAATACTGTAGGGTAGCCAAGTTCCCTTGCGAGAACTCAGCCCCCAGTCGGGTATGTGCAACTTTCACTGCATACAGCTTTCATTTCAATCAGACAATTCGGTTTACGCAGTAAAATTAAACCTACATTGTATCAATGCTCTTTAGAGCGCACTGTACCATCGAAATTGAATGCGGTTCACATTCCATCGTAAACTTATTAGACGGCACAGCAATTTCCCGCTTTTTCGTAAGCACGTTTTCTTTGGCACCGAAATCATTGACGGTTTTTATGTCCTCTCCATTTATTTCAAACAGGACACCTTTGTCCGCTAAATGCCCGTGTTGATTCTCAATTGTTACTGGGATGTTATCCGTGAGGTGTCGGTTGATGACGTTGATGGAGATTCGCCTTTTGGTTTCATCGAAACTGGCGGACACGTCTAAATAGGGTACTTTGCCATATTTGTGCGTTTCAAATTCATCGCATTCGCACCAGCAATCGAGCGAGATGTTTCCGTTTTCGCATGTATAAAGTTCCAGCGGGTAGAAAATCGTTTGCAGGAACATATCCTCTGGGCTTGTGAAAATCGGCGGGAGGATGTTCACAAGTTGCGCCATGTTCGCCATCTTAATCGCGTCTGCGTGACGTATGAACGCGTTAAGAAACATGCCGACTACCAGCGCATCTTCGAGCGTATATCGTTCATGTAGCGCGTGCCCGTGAGGGAAACTGGGAGTGGCGTTCCATTCGTCGAATGCGATCTTCATGCGTTTTCCGTGTCGAGAATGGTATATGGCACCGTCGATGATGCCGCGTACCGCTCGGATGTATTTTTCGATGTGTTCCGAAGTACCCATGTATTCGTAGTAGTTGTCCTCCCTGTTGTTCACGTATATATGAATACTGAGGTAATCGGCGATGTCAGTGAGCTTTTCGACGACGACGCGGTTAAAGTTCATATCGGAGGCGTTTTGCATGCAGGAACCGCAGGCGATGAGTTTTATGTCTTTATCCACCCATTTCATCACTTTGGCGAATTCCAGTGCGGCGTTGGCGTATTCTTCGGGCTCTTTGTGTCCGATTTGCCAGTGTCCCGATACCTCGTTGCCCAACCCCCAGTATTTAACGTTGTATGGTTCATCGTGTCCGCTTTGTCTGCGAAGATTTGCGTAGTAGGTATCCTGAGTGCCGTTACAATATTCCACCCAATTTTGCGCTTCATCCATCGTGCCGTTGCCCATGTTCACACAGATAAACGGTGCTGTGCTTACGGTTCGGCAGTATTCGATAAATTCGTCCGTGCCGAACTGGTTGGTCTCAACAGTATGCCATGCAAGTTCCATCTTTCGCGGGCGATTCTCCTTCGGCCCGATGCCGTCCATCCAGTGGTACCCTGAAACGAAATTCCCCCCAGGCCAACGCAGTATCGGCACCTTGAGTTGTCGTACAGCATCCATAACGTCCATGCGGAACCCGCGTTCGTCTGATAACGTCGATTCGGGTTCGTAAATTCCCCCGTAAATGCAACGTCCTAAATGTTCGATGAAATTTCCGTAAATATTCGGGTCAATTGCGTCTACCCGACGACGTATATCTATTGTGATAGTTGCCATATTTCACTCTCCTATCTGTATTTTCCCATCCTGACTGCAAAAAGCTCATATATTTTATCATCTGCTCGTTGAATTGTCGAGTACAATCTTTCATATTATATACCTCATCCGCTTTTTGGGGGATTGACATTTTTGGCGTATATTGCTATAATATCAGTCGAATTTAGTGTTTCAAAAGGCTACGAATAAAATAAGGAGGAAACCAACATGAACGGATGGAAAATTATTTTCATAGTTAGTGGAATGATAGGCGTGGGCGCAACTGGGCAGGAGTCACAGGCTGTTGGAGACGCAGAGCCGACGCCTAAACATTGGCGAGGGTGGGATACTTACCACGTCATCATGTGGAGTACCGGCGAGCCAAAAGCCCTTCCTCCCTGGTTTGAGCGGCTGAAGGAGATGGGTTGTACCGCCGAAGAGTGCTATCGTGGGCAAGATGCTGCACCCTTCGTTCAACACAACTTAGGCTTCTACGCGGAGAACCTCGTTCCGCAACTCGCCTTCCTGCACTCCCGACGTAAGCTCTATGATGAAGACTTTCGAGGTTATACCAACACTCAGGATAAACGCTTCCTCGTGCGCAAGCCCTGTCTGCACGATTCCGCCTTCTGGGAGGAGATACAACGCCACGTGCAGGAGTTAGTACGCCCCTACATACCTCATCAACCGCTGCTCTACAACTTGCAGGACGAACTTTCTATTGGCTCCTTCGCTTCGCCGATGGATTACTGTTTCGGCGAGCATACTCTGCGCGCGTTCCGCCAGTGGCTTCATGAACAACACGGTTCGCTGGACGCGCTAAATCAGGAGTGGGAGACGCACTTCACCTCATGGGACAAAGTGATGCCGATGACTACCTACGAAGTCAAAACGCGGGAGCGGGAAGCGCTGGCGGCGGGGAAGTTGGAGAATTACGCGCCTTGGGCAGCCCATCGCGCCTTCATGGACATTACCTTTGCGCAGGCTCTGGCTCGTCTGCGGGATTTCATCCGCGAGTTTGACCCGATTACGCCTGTGGGTATTGAAGGTACGCAGATGCCAAATGCCTGGGGTGGATATGACTTATGGCGACTGGCGCAGGTGATAGACTGGATAGAACCCTATGACATCGCCAACAGTCGTGAAATGTTCCGCTCTTTCCTTCCGCCAACCGCGCCCGTATTGGGAACGGTATTTGGCAGCGATTTTGCGCGCATTCGCCGCAAGCTCTGGTGGCTACTGCTACACGGTGACCGCGGGTGTATCATCTGGGACGATGGGGAAAGCCGTTGCGTAGAAAAGACAAAAGATGGACTGCCATTGACAGAGCGAGGCAAGGGGCTGGCTCCGATTTTCGCCGAATTGAAAGCTATCGCGCCGATGTTATTTCAATTGCGGCGGGTGGATGACCGAATCGCAATCCACTACTCGCAGGCAAGTATCCGCGCTCACTGGATGTTCGACTCGCGGGAGGATGGGAATACCTGGCCTCGACGCTTCTCCTCTTACGAGGCGACACATTCGCGCTTCGCCCGCGTACGCGACAGTTTTGTGCGCGTTATTGAGGATGTGGGGTTGCAATTCAACTTCGTTTCCTACGGGCAGATTGAAAGCGGCGAACTCCTCAACGGCAATTACAAGGTGTTGTTGCTACCGCAGTCTGTTGCCATGTCGCGGGAAGAGGTAAAGCAGATTGAAGCCTTCGTTCAAGCGGGCGGCACAGTCATCGCCGACAACATGACCGCGACGATGGACGAACATTGCAAACGACTGCCGCAGGGACAATTGGATGAACTATTCGGGATTCAGCGGAGCGGAGTGGATTGGCGACCAAAAACGGAGGCGGGCGCTCTGACACCGACTACAGCGGGATTGGAGCCACTGCAAGTATATGAGCCTGACGTTGTTGTAACTACCGGTAATGCTTGTCACACCACTGAAAATGCTCCTGCCATTATTGAGAACCGCGTGGGCAAGGGGTGCGCCGTATACCTTAATCTGGACATGCATGACTACGGCAGATATCGCCTCACCCCACCCAAGGGGAAGGACTACCAGGAACTCTTCCGCCGGTTACTCAAGGAGGCGGGCGTGGAAGCCCATGTGAAAGTGCTCAATGCGGCGGATGCTCAACCCGCTACATGCGTGGAAGTCTGCCGTTATCGCGGCAACGGAGCGGATTACGTCGCTCTGATGCGCAATCCTGAGTTTGACGCCGACTCCCTCCGCGACGTAGGCTACCCCGATAACACAGAGTTGGAGAAGAAGGTACATGTGCAGGTTATCCTCGCACAACAAACGCAGGTGACGGATGTACGAACAGGCAAGGTACTTGGCGTAACCGACAGCGTGATGGTGGAATTGGACCCGTGGAGTCCGACAATCCTGAAGTTGTTGGGTTGGTCAGAGACAAGGCAATTACCGTATAGGGTTGTTTCTGACCAACCCAACTACTGAGGATTGGGATAATAAAACGGTGTTGGGGTAATGGAGTATTGGTGTGATAGGTTTCCCTCTATCTTAGGTTTCAATTTAAAGCCACAGAGTGGCAGGGGGATGGTCTTGTATTGGTGCTTGATGTCGGTTTACGAGTAAACTGTCCTAAGGCACGAGGAGGGATGGTCCGAGACTACCATCCGTTTAGAACGCAGGATAAGTATGAAAGATGAATCTTGCATCCTGAATCCTGCATCTTAAAACATAACATATAAGGGGGAACTACAGATGACAGAAGAAAAATTTTCCCTTCGATGGTGGGGGTGTGCCAGTGTAGAAATTTCAATAGCCGGAGTCAATTTGATAATTGACCCGTATGTATACCCCAATGAACCTATTTATGACTACGTCTTTTGTACTCAGGAACATTTTGACCACTTTCACCGAGAGACTTTGCTGAAAATTTGCAAAGGTGAAAGGTTTAAGAAATTGATTGTCAATATCGGCTGCGTCTCACCCGCCCAACCGATTGAAAAGGTATACGGTGCGGCGGCTTCGACGAGCGGTTTGCCTGCTGATTTTCTGCCAGATGATAAACTTCAGGTTCTCTATCCTAAGTATCTGAAGGGTGAAGGCAGAAGTTTTCCCGGTCCGTTTGAAATTCAATTGGGAAGGCTTGCCGTGGAAGCGGTTGAAAGCGGAGAGGAACCCAGCCCTGACATTCCCTCAAACGGTTACTTAATTACGGATACGAAAACAGGGCTTTCTTTCTATCACACAGGGGATATTTGGGAGACGTATCCTGCGATGGAACAGTTGAAAGGTAGGGTGGATTTCCTATTCCACATGAAACTGGGTTGGAATGGACGGTGGGATATGCTCAGACAGTTTGTCCAATGGGTTAAGCCGAGATGTTTTGTGCCTATCCACTATCGGACGGACAGCGTTTCCTATCCGATTCAGCGAGAATACGATTTTGACGAACCTATCGAAGAGAAGGTGCGGAAAAACTGGGTGCCAGATGTGGATGACGCAAATGCGTACATCGAGACACTACGTGAACACATCGGGGATATTACCAAAATTACTCCGCTTACCGCAGGCATACAATACGAAATTCTAATGCCTCAAAAAAGTATCCGCTGGCAGTGGAAGCTGAATTCTTAGTGATTTGTTCCATAAATCATGTGCGATAAAAAGGAGTGCGCAAATTTCCGTTGCGAAAACAGAGTTTTCGCACTCCGAGAAATCAAGGTAAGTTTCAAAAATAAACTTGCGGTTTTGGAGTAGCGGCATGACCACCGGTCTAAAGACATCAGTTAAAGCTACAGTGTTGGTCTATTGCTTTTATCAACCAGCACCGTACCGGTCTAAAGACACGGTACTGGTTAGTTTGTTCGTCAGGCTTGGGTTGAGTGCGAAGCGTATCGAAACCAGAAGCGGTTTTTCATCTTTAGAGCGGTGTGCGGCCGCGTCGGTGAAACAATCTTTTTAGTCGGTTTTCAAAATTTTTTTCCAAAAAAATTTTACCCCGCGTGATTTTTGCCCTCTTTTTTTCCTCTTATATTATAGAAGCACATGCGACATTCTTCCCCCTTGATTCATTTCCTCAGAAGTGTACTTCCGCGACGAAAAAAGTTAAAGGATATCCTAAATGTTCCTTGAAGATAAAACTCTCGTTAAACAATGTTTGGGTGGAGATAACAATGCCTTTGGCAAGCTGGTAGAGAAATACCAGAACATGGTGCATTGTCTTGCATTTTCGTATCTGAAGAATTTCCATGATGCCGAAGACGTTGTGCAGGAGGCTTTTCTGCAAGCATATTTGTCTTTGCATCAGCTTGCTAATGCGGACAAATTTTGCGGATGGCTGTATAAGATTGCCAAAAACATCAGCTATAAATGGCAAAACAGTAGGTCAAAACAGACAATCCCGCTATCGGATGTATCATTGGAGGATGTGAATGAGATGTCTCAGCAAAGGCATCGTGACGACGAACTATCTGTGGAACTCAAGGATGCCTTGGAATCGCTCTCGGATAAACAGCGCGCTCCGCTTCTGCTCTCATTGGCAGGATATTCGTATGAGGAAATCAGCGGATTTTTGGGTTCATCTCAGGCTGCCATCCGTGGACGGATAGCCCGGGCAAAGCAATCACTGCGCAGAGAGCTTCTCAGCGACTTACATCGTGAGGTCAATGCTCATAAGTTGGATAGACAATTCGCGCAGGGCATCATAGCTACAATTTCTCAACTGCCAACGAGACCGGCACCGCCTCAATCTAATCCAATTCTGAGGAGGATTATTCCAGCATCTGTTATCGGATTGGTGGCAGTTATCGCTATTGGTTTGAGCATTTTCTATCTCAGACGCGGTCGGGAAGAGCCGCAGATGGTTCAGTCGCCACAACCGCTTCCTACGTTTACCGATGTAACAGCGCAGGTAGGATTGGTTGAGGTTGGCTATGGGCTGGGTGTGTCGTGTGTTGACTTCAATAATGATGGTGATATCGACATCTTTCTTGGGGACAGTGGCGAACTTCCCAACCTGCTATATCGAAACAACGGCGATTTTACTTTCACAGATATGGCATTTCAAATGGGTGTTGATTACTTAGGAAACACATTCAGCGGAGTTTTTGGAGACTATGATAATGACGGTGATTTAGATTTGTATTTAGCCAATCCATCGTTCCGCCCAAATTTTCTCTATCGGAACGCCGGCGTCAACGGCTTTGTCGATGTGACGCAACAAGCGGGTGCTTCAAACACAGATGAAAGCACAGGCGCTATCTGGGGAGATTATGACGGCGATGGCAATCTTGACCTCTATGTATTGAACAACACTCAAGCGAATGTGCTGTTTCATAGTAACGGCGACGGAACATTCACAGATGTTACACAGATAGCGGGAGTTGCGAATTTCACTCTTGCGCGCGACGCTGACGGAAACACTTCGACAGGAATTGCCATCGGTGATTATGACAACGATATGGATGAAGATATCTATGTGGCGAACCACGGTATCAATGCGCTCTTTCGCAATAATGGCGACGGAACCTTTGCCGATGTCGCTGCTGATGCTGGCGTCAATTACCCACTCAAATCAAAAGGTACCATATTCTTTGACTATGACAAAGATGGCTATCTTGACATTTATGTGACAAATCATGAGATGGCAAACAGGTTGTATCACAACAACGGTGACGGTACCTTCGGTGATGTTACCGAATATTCGCAAGTCGGCGACAGGGGTTACGGCTACGGCATTGGTACTGAGGATTTCGACAACGATGGCGATTTGGACATCTTTCTTGCAAACCAGGCACCAGAAAAACCAAACGTCATGTATCGCAACAACGGGAATGGAAACAATTGGTTGCGCATCAAGTTAGTCGGCACTCAAAACAATAGATTCGGCATCGGCGCAAAAGTTATCGTTTTTACAAAGACTCATCAGATGCTCAGGACAGTCAATAGTGGCACGGGGTTCTGTCAGCCAAGCGCGCAAGTGGATTTTGGTTTGGTAGCGAATACGAAAGCAGAAAAGGTGGAAGTGTATTGGCCCAGTGGCAGGTTGCAAACGATTCCGAATGTGATAGCAAATCAATTGGTGGAGGTAGTGGAGAGATAAAATAAATTAAGAATATTTTTAATGTAGCGACGAACTTTGAATCTCAGAGAGAAAGGAGGTGAATTAGGTGAAACATTTATCAGAAAAAAAGAGGTTATTAGTTACACTTGTAAGTTTCATATGCCTCGGATTCCTCTACAGCAATTTGGCTGTAGCCGGGAAGATTACTCCTAAGTTAGAGGAACAATTCAAATCAAAATTCTGTCAGATTATTTTAGCCCTTGCATACTTAGGAGAGCCCCAGATGACTTCATCAAAATGTTGGTTACAGGATGAGGATGCGGGGGAACTGACATTCGGTATTGAGATAGGTCTGAAAGGGATCTTTACTGGTAAGGCGTACAATCTTGAGGGGAAAATGGAGATTACAAAGGACAAAGCCCGTGTGATATGGACTGATTGGGAAACAAATGATAAACCCAAAAACCTACGTTTTGCTAGATGTAAAGCGCCATATTTCGATGGGAAGTCCAAGGAATTGCGTAACATAATCCCCTCTCTGTTACCAAGTGCGCTTTTGTGGTGTGCTTATCCTGATTGTCCGCCGTTTACATCAGGAAGATGTCGTTTGCTCAAAAACTCATCTAAGCATCTCACGTTTGCTATAGAGATGAATTACAAAGGTTCATTCACAGGTAAGTCTCATACAACAGAAGGGTATATGGATATTACAGAATCAACTACAGAAATAATGTGGACTGATTGGACCACATGGAACAAGCCTTGGTCTTGGATATTATCTAAAACCAAAATGCGAAAAACCAAGTCGCGAAAACGTTGACAAACAAAGCAAATTCTGCTTATAACAATTTGCCCCAATGCCTACGGGTGTTGGGGAAAATTGTCTCTGCCCTGGTTTTGCGTTCAGGGGAGCAACCATAGAGTTACATGGATTTTGGTTTCGCCTATGTAATAAAAATTTTCAACTTTTGTTAGGAGGTAACTCAAATGAAAAAGTATTTTGTTTCAACTTTGGTTAGTTTAATGTTAATAGTCAGTGTCGCTTATGGAGCGACTATACGTGTACCCGGAGATTATTCTACCATTCAAGCTGGTATTAATGCAGCTTCGAATGGAGATACGGTTTTAGTTGCCGATGGAACATATACAGGTAGCGGCAATAAGAATTTGAGTCTGGGTAACAAATCAATTACCATCGCTTCTCAAAATGGAGCAGAAAAAACCATTATTGATTGCGGTGGGTCAAACAACGCTTTTAACTTTAATAGTGGGACAACGGGGACAATAAGGGGATTCACTATTACAAAAGCGAATACTGGCATATATTTCGCCAGGTCAATTAATCTTAATGTGATTATTGATAGCAACATAATCACATTGTGTTCAATCGCAATCTCGCGGGACAATTTTACTTCAGGCACATTAACCATTACCAATTGCCTTATTGCCAAGAATGGACTTAGTAATCCCACGTGGAGAACTGGGGGAATAGATATTTGCAGTGGCTCTAACACAATTGGTAATACTACCATAGTTGAGAATAATGCGGTTGGTTGCGGGGGTGGACTTTACGCTGAGTATTGTAACACGTCCATAGAAAACTGCATACTTTGGGGGAATACAGTAGGTGGAAACTTAAACCAAATCTTCCTCTATAGAGGCGCATCGGTTAGTTTTACATACTGTGACATTCAAGGTAGTCGGTCTGGTGAGGGCAACATTGATGCCAATCCATCGTTTGTTAACCCTTCAGCCGGAGATTATCATCTAAGGAATGATAGCCCGTGCATCGCCGCAGGCACAACACTAAATGCACCAAACTACGATATTGAAGGCAAACCTCGACCAAATCCTTCGGATTCAAATCCTGACATCGGGGCTTACGAAAATCCAACTGGCGGTCCATCAGTACCACCGGAAGAACCGGATATTTATGAGGTGCTGATTCATAAAGACCAATTCACATTAGGTTGGTATCAGTCCCGAAGCATTAACTTCCATCTGGATACTTCAGAATTTGAAAATCCATACATAGAAATGTATGTAGGGGATTTGGACCTTGCCGGTGGAAATATGTATATCAATGGTGTTCATATTGGGGCTATTCCAAGACCCACGGGTTCTGGAACGAAAACGATGTCTTTTAGTAAATCCCTTCTGAACGCGCCTGGGGACAACACATTCATGGTTAGAAATAACGGTGATACAATACACTACAAAGACATATATCTAAAAGCAGAGACTGCCACGGGTCCCGGAGAACCCGGTATTTACGAGGTACTAATCCATAAAGACCAATTCACATTAGGTTGGTATCAGTCCCGAAGCATTAACTTCCATCTGGATACTTCAGAATTTGAAAATCCATACATAGAAATGTATGTAGGGGATTTGGACCTTGCCGGTGGAAATATGTATATCAATGGTGTTCATATTGGGGCTATTCCAAGACCCACGGGTTCTGGAACGAAAACGATGTCTTTTAGTAAATCCCTTCTGAATGCACCTGGGGATAACACATTCATGGTTAGAAATAACGGTGATACAATACACTACAAAGACATATACTTAAAAGCGGAAGTTCCCCCTGTTGAGAATAATCCTCCTGTCGCTCATGCTGGTGAGGATGAAACTGTGCAAGCGAACACCATAGGTGGAGCTAATGTCCAACTAAATGGTTCTGGTTCCAATGACCCTGATGGAGACCCGATAACCTATCAATGGTCATGGGATGGCGGTTCTGCGACAGGTGCGAATCCAACAATATTCCTATTGCTGGGAACTACCACAATAACCTTAGTTGTAAATGATGGTACTTTAGATTCAGAGCCAGATATAGTAGACATCACCGTGGAAGACACTACACCACCGGAACTAACTTGTCCAGAATACATCACAGTAGAATTGGAAACGCCAGATGGCACGGTAGTTCCGCTGGATGCAACCGCTACTGATATTTGCGACCCTGACGTAGACATTTCCAGTGATGAGTTACCAATATACCCGTTAGGCAGTACAACAGTAACCTTTGTAGCCACTGATGATTCAGAGAATAGTGCAGAAGGTCAAACTGTAGTTACAGTAGTGGATACTACGCCACCAGAAATATCTCTCGAAGAGCCAAACCCATCTGAGTTATGGCCGCCAAATCACCAATTCGTAGATGTATCTATCGTGGGTATCGCATCTGATATTTGCACAGCATTAGACATTAACGTTTCTATTGATGTAATTGATGCTGAAAATGGTGATGGTGGAGAAGGACATGAACCTGATTATAAGATAGTAAATGCAACCATTGACGAGGATGGAAACATAAAAATATTGCTCGCCTTGAGGGCAGAACGCTCTGGTGATGGTGATGGACGTATCTATAGTATAACAGTGGAAGTGAGGGATAAATCTGGGAATTTAAACAGTGATACAGTTAATGTTCTTGTTCCCCACGATAAAGGGAAAAAAAATAAGAAAGGTTAAAAACCCTAATAGATAAATTTACCAAATCTTTCGGGTATCAACCTCACATTAAAAGAGAGGGATTTTCCGTAAAGCATTTCCCCTCTCTTTTAATTTTGTCCAATTCTTCATGATTTGCGCTGATTTCGACAATGATGGTGATTTGGACATCTTCTTTGCAAACCAGGCACCAGAAAAATCAAGCGTCGTGTATTGCAACACCGGAAACAGTAATAATTGGCTGCGCATCAAGTTAATCGGCACTCAAAGCAACAGATTCGACATCGGCGCAAAGGTCATCGTTTTGACAAACACCCATCAGATGCTCAAGACAGTCAACAGCGGCACGGGTTTCTGTCAGCCAAGCGCGGAAGCGTATTTCGGTTTAGGCGCAAATACAAAAGCGGAAAAAGTGGAGGTGTATTGGCCCAGTGGTAGGGTGCAAAGGCTTTCAGATGTAGGGAATCAGGTGGTGGAGGTAGTGGAGAGATTAAATTTGTAGCGGTCAAACACATCGCTCGGCGTGGCTCCTACTTTCTCAACCATACTTGCGCATCTTACTTGGTGCGGAAGGTAAATCATCTCTAGAATCGTTTCTTTGACCTGGGGTTTCGGATTGTAACACATGGGATGATTTTTAACAATGTAATGTGGGTCAAATTTCCACTAAAAAGGGAGGAAAATTAAAATGAAAAATAAAGTTGTAATTATCACAATACTGATATGCATTTTGAGTATTGGCTTTATTGGTGTTATTATTATGTTGAGAAATGATAATGACAATGTGATAACAGCAGAGCCAATTCCCAAAAAAGAAGTAATTGGCGCCCAACAAATAGAAGTTAAAACAGATGCTTCTTCTGCTGTTTCTTTTGAGCAAAAGAAGAATTGGTAGCCAAAGACGATGTCTCGGACTGAGTATAACCTGAAGTACAATACAGGTCGAAGTAGAGATAATTCTAGTTCTACTTCTGGGTACAGAAGTTCGCGGCGTGCCGGCTATAAGTCGTCTGAAACATATCAAGAAGCCTCCAGCATGGCTAAAGGGTTTCAAAGAGGCTATCGAAAAGGAAAAGGTAATGTAGGAGACAAACTTATTGAAGGCATGATTGAAGCTGTTACCCCAGAGGCAGACGAGGATACCAGGCGTATCCAGAGGTCCGCCGTAAAATATATTCTGGACCCCAGGAAAAAACAGTCTGAGAAGCATTCTAATGATCTTAATAAAGCCATCTCTGATATGTTCAAGTGAGTTTGAAGGAAAAGCTAAAAGCTTAATTTTTGTAGAAACAAAAACTGGCTATTTAGCGATGACTTGCTGATTATTACAGTTCAAAAAATAAACAACAAGTATATAATAACTCAAATTAAGCATCCAACAAAAGGAACGTATGGACAAGTAGAAAACATTGAAGAGTCGGGTATTCAATCTAAAACAAAATATGAATCTTCTTCGATACGTCTACGGGATTAAAGTATCGCATGACGCAGGGCGGGAGACATTTCACTGATTTGGATAAAAAATCAATTGGTCAATTCCGTGCATCGCCGTATTTGCGGTGTTGCGAACTTTTTGAGAGAGCATTCTATTTACCAAGGAGGAATACAAAATGTCGAAAAAAGGGTGGATAATAGTTGCAACAGTAGTTGTGCTAATTGGTTTAGGCTTTTTTCTAATGAATGGATATTCAAAAGCCAAAGGAGAACATCAGAGGTTGGTTAATAGTTTCAATGCAGGACTAAAAAAAGCTATTGATTCCGAAAAACAAGCTAAAAGCCTAATTTTTAAAGAATCGCAGAAAGGCTATTTGCTAAAAGCACAAATCCCTTACAAAACGCTTGAGCAATCAAGTAATTCCCTGCAATTAACAGTGGATAAATACGGGAAGGTAGAACAGTCTCTCCAGCAAGTGGAAAATTGGCAAAGCATTTTTAAACCAATAATGTCAAAATTTCCTATTGAAGAAAAAAGAGAAGAGATAGAAGAAAAAAAAGAGAAACTAACTTTTCTTGCGAATCAACTAGGGACTTCCCAAGAAAACCTAAAAAAAGATGCCTCGTTTGCTGCTATACTTCATTCCCTAGCGCAGCATTCGAATATTCCTTATAGAAAGGCACAACTTAAAGTAGCTTTACAAAGTTTCAAATCAATAAAACAAAAATACTATCCTAGATTGAGTGTGGCAAACATCCACGCGTCGAGATTGCCTTACAGCCGCAATCTCTATGCTGCTGTTTTTTATGACATCAAACAGAAAGTGGAAACCAAGATAAGAGATATTGAGTCTCAACTTAGCCGAATCGCAGAGGAAGAGCGTAGAGCAAGAGAGGAGAAACGTAGGGCCCAAGTTGTTGAAGTAGTCCGAGGTTTTATGGATGCCCGAAAGAAAAGAGATTATAGCGAAGGTTGTAAGTATATGCCCAATTTAAGAGGCCATGAAATTTACAAGGACCAGTTTTTCTTTCGCGGTGATAATGTGCCGCATAGATTCAAACAGGCCTCTGTTCTAGATTCTTATAGAATAACAGAAATGAAACCAAGTAGTAGATATAATGATGCAATTGAAGTTAAGACTGAAGAGTCTTATTACTTTTCGTCTGCTTCCTTGAATGCGTATTATCATGTATGTGATGGCAATAGTATTTTTCAGTTAAAAAAGGTGAATGGAAAATACATAATTGTCTACTGGGATTTTTATTGAATATGTGGTTTACAATTGGTTGGCACCGCAGTAATCTACACCACTGCCACGGAAACTCCAAATGGAGAAGTAGAGAGAGGAGGTGTGCTTAAAAATGGGAAAAGCTATCGCAGTGATGATAATAGCGCTGCTTTTCATCGGAGCACTTGTATTTGCTCTGAACATGCACATTGTGCAGACGAAAAAAGGTGTTCTTTTTGTCCACGAGGAAAGCATGTAATTTTTACAGATGAATCAGGCGGCGATGGCAACTATGTCGTTTATTGGTTTTCGAGGAGGTAATGTGGCGTACTGTCAGATAAGTGATATTCTGATTGGATAGCAAAATTTTAATGGAGGTATGCTATGAAATGTTATAATCATCCAGAAATAGAAGCTCTCGGCGTTTGCTCATCGTGCGGCAAAGCCGTATGTGAAGATTGTGTGATTGATGCAGATGGTAAATTAATCTGTAACCAATGTGCCGACTCAAAGGCTAAAGCTGCGTCAATCATCGACCTTTCTGAAAGAAAGGAGATTTACTTGTCAAGTGTCACGCGACGCCTCAAAACTGAGGGCTTTGATTGTACTGAAGAGGTTAGCTTTGGCAATTCGGACTTCAAGTGTGTTGCGAAGAGAACGAAATTCAAGTTAAGCAAGTTTGGATTTTCGGAAACCTTCTTCATATTTGGAGAATTTTCTTCTCTGGACACAAACTCTCTAAAAAACTTTTCCTCAAAATGCTTCCAGTATGCTAAGGAAGCGCGAAGTATTCGTCTGCCATGTGGTTTTTTTGAGTCTGTTTGGTGTTTTTCAGTTGCAATCGTTGACAGTATAGATGCGGCAACAGCAGAGGCCGTCCGGAATGCGGCGCCTACTAAGCACTTTGGAGCGGCAGAAATTCCAGTCATCTATGATTGCAACTCCAACACCCTTTACTATTTTGAAAAAACTCCGATGTGGGGTGCAGCGTATTATGCTGGATTTAGAAAGCTTATTCAGAAGCTACTTGCTCCATAGCGGCATGTTTCACTATACCAAATTTATAATAAGATAAGACTTGCAAACAAGCAAGAGGAGGCCAAAAAAGTGAGGTGTATAAATCACCCGGAGGAAGACGCAGTTGGAGTGTGTATCATCTGCGGTAAGCCAATATGTAACATTTGCAAGGTGGAACACTCTCAGAAGTTATTCTGCTCTAAAAGCTGTGCAGGCAAAGCAATTGCTGCGTCAGCATCAGGTAGGAAACCCCAGGAGATAAAAGTCACTGATTTGGATGAGAAGCCTGCTAAACCGTCAGAAATGAAGTGTGTCAATCATCCAGAAGTCGACGCCATTGGCATTTGCGTACATTGCCATAAACCGATATGTCATGAGTGTAGTGTAGAGAGTTCTAATCTCCTTTTCTGCTCACAAGCCTGCGCTGGTCAAGCTCTACTGGACAAGGCTTATCATAAGCAGCGCGCTACACCCCAAAAAAGCAATGAGGTGGCTGTTGGCGGTAAATTCGCATCAAGCCTTTTATTGCCGCGTCAGATTGTCCCCCTTAGTGGAGCTATACTGGCTATTCTCTGTTTTTTTCTGCCGTGGCTAGCGCTTTTCTCTGCGGATAATCAAATTTCCGGCTTCAAATTAATACAGGATTACGGTAGGGTTATGAATGTTCCGCTGTTATGGCTTACTTTAGTGGTAGCCTTAGCGGGTTTAGGCCTTTCCATTTTCTACTCAGTGTATAGCTCATTATACGGTGCAAATTACATATGGATAATCAAAATTATCATCTGTATCTGTGCGGTTATTGGTACCCTCATCATGATTTACGAATACATTGATTTTAAAACAGCCGATATGACATTTTGGGGACAACGGCGGAAACTTGAGGAATTCGGCCACTTGACATTCGGCTTCTTCGGAATGTTTTTGGGATATATCATGATGGGGATTGGCGCACTTAGGTTACCGAATGTGTTGAGCAAAACCAGTGAAGATATTTAGAGGTTGCCTGTTTGAGGGACGGAAATTAAATATTGTATGAGGAGTGGCTAAAGTGCAGTGTTATAAACATCCGGAAGTAGATGCTATTGGCGCATGCATCACGTGCGGGCGAGCTGTTTGTTGTGAGTGTATTGAATCCAAATCAGAATCAGACTTAGCGGTCTGTACTGATTGTGCAGAAAATCAGAGGCAGTCGTATCTTGAAGATATAAACAAGAAGATTGCTCGTTGTTGGCGTATACCCTTCTGTATAGTATTCGCCATAATCGCCCTTATTGGGGCATTATACCTTAATGGGAAAATAGAAAAAGAACTACAAAGAGTCGATAATCTTGGTAGTTCGGGTATTATTGGATTTGGACGCAGGCATTATTCAGATGGGCGATCCGAAGGCTACGTCTATGGGTCTCGCCGGCACAGAGAGATGGAAAGACAGAATCTTAAACCACTGTATTATTTCCGTAACAGTGCTTTTGTCTTTTCAGGATTCATGTTTTTAGCTTGCGCTGGATGGACGCTCTATTATTTCAAAACGGCTAAGAGGAAGAAGGCATTTCTGTCCACTGGTGAAATACCCGTTGCCTTCTCAGATAACAAACCACGACAAGAAAGGAAGAGTATTATGAGTAATGAGAAGAAAGGGAGTATTGGAGCCGGGATTTTGTGGATGCTCTTGATTTCCCTTCTGTTGTTCTGGCTGCCAGTTATCGGACCGCTGATTGCCGGGATAGCAGGTGGAAAGAGAGCAGGCGGCGTAGGGGCTGCAATCGTCGCTGTGTTCCTACCCGGTATCATATTTGGTGTTGTTCTGTTTGTACTCGCCTCGCATTTAAGTGGTATTCCAATTCTCGGAGCAATAGCTGGTGTAGGTGGATTTGCCTTATCACTCGTTCACATTGGACCACTTCTGATTGGGGCTATCATAGGAGGAATCCTTGCATAAGGATAAGACTTGGAAGATTAGGAAGCATTATCCAAGAGGAGGATTTGATTATGGCGACTATTTCAAGACGGCGGTTATGTAGTTTGATATTAACTTTGCTTGCATCAATTTTCATTCTCGGATGTGGACGCAATTCTACGCCGGAAAAAGCATATATCAATGGAACAGGGAAGATGATAATCAATCCGCAGTTCGATGATGCTTGGACCTTCTCCGAAGGACTAGCAAGTGTGAAAATTAACCACAGGTGGGGGTACATTGACAAGGCGGGAAAGATGGTAGTCAATCCCGTTTCGGAGCGTCCGTCTTCCTTTAAAGAGGGATTGGCTTGTGTAACGGTTAATAGAAAGGACGGTTACATAGACAAGACAGGAAAGATGGTAATCAACCCCCAGTTCGATGATTCCAGAGGACCCTTTGCGGAAGGACTGGCAAGCGTAATGACTGGCAAGCGGTTTGGTAAATGGGGCTACATTAACAGGGTAGGAAGAATAGTCATTGATTTGCAATTCGACGACACTGGTTGGTTTTCTGAAGGATTGGCAACTGTGAAGGTTGACGGCAAATGGGGGTATATCAATAAATCAGGCAAAGTCGTCATCAAACCACAGTTTGATGGAGCATGGCCCTTCTCTGAAGGACTGGCATGCGTGGTGATTAACGGCAAATGGGGGTATATTGACAAGACAGGAAAGATGGTAATCAATCCTCAATTGGATAGGGCTTTACGTTTTCGCGAAGGGTTTGCAGAGGTAAGAGTAGGGAAGGTAAGAATTGGGAGTAGTTGGATCTATATTGACAAGACAGGTAAGCGCATAGGGATCAAGTTAAGAAATAAATTGTGAATTAAAGTAAATACCAAAAGCAACTGAACGGTTGAAGGGTCAGTCTTTCGCTTATACATTCGACAGCCAACCGATAAGCAACGGGAAATGGTCTGCAAAGCGTCGAGCAAAGGCTCTCTGTAGCCTTTGGCAAAAGCCGTGGCGAGATGAATCGCATGATTGGAAATCGTCTTTGCGGCTTTGGTAAGACTTCGACAGGGATTGCTCCAGTTTCCACAGAGCAAAATCCAATGTTGGATAAATCCTGATTAGTTTAGCGTAGACTTCACACAAGAAACGCCATAGTTTTTCGCTCAACTTTATCCGTATGATTGACAAGACAGGTAAGCGTATTTGGAACTCCGCGAACTAGCGCTAGTTGGTTGTTGGGGGTCATCACTTTTGCTTGGAAATATTACCTCCAGTCCCCTCGTAGAAATCCTAAGGCCCCTGACTCTGGCTCTGAGCGTGTTTATCGTGGAGGCACATGGTATAGCATTCCGGACCTTCTGCGCGTTTCCAACCGTGATTTCCTCGCCCCAGACGAAGCGTTCAACCTCCTCGGGTTCCGTTGCGCCCAAGATGTTAAACCTTAGCCCTTTACACTTCACATGCCATGACAACGACTACTGAAGGAGGTGATAAAAGTGAAAAGAAAATCAATCATACTTGCGTTAACAGTAGTTCTGGTTATTATAGGAGCAACAAACTGTGGCGTGAATTCCAAAGACCCGCGTAGCGTGATTGAGCATTTTTCAAAGGCTGCTTTGAAAGAGGACTGGAAGACGTGCTACAAACTCTCAGTCGCTTCCGACACCATGCATCACTTAGATTAGAAGATTTTGTAGATAAAATCAGTTCGATGGCGGACGATCTAAGAGATATAGGAGGCGTGGGAGTAATCCCCGCAGAACCATCTGATGTCAGGCCACAAATTGGGGTCGCATTTTTCCATTGTGATGCGAAGAATGGTGATGACATCCCTATTGGGGTTTTTAAAACATCGAAGGGTAAGTACCTCATCTCCCATCTCTGCGTGGGGTTCCGCACCACTTATGACTCTCGGCTTGGCTCCCAGTAGTTTTGTATGATTCTCAACAATAAAAGAAAGCTGTGTTTTTGGAAAGGGAAGTTGAGTTTCATCGCGCATTCAGGGTGGAGTTCAACTTCTCTGCGACTGGCTCAAAATTTTCGGGACAGCACAATAAAAACAAGGAGGGTAATACAGTGAAGCAGTTAGGAAGATTTCTTTGTGGTTTTCTATCAGTTTGTCTTGTTGTCTACTGCGGTTGTCAACAAGACAAATTTAGCAAGGTGATAGAAACCCCAGACGATTTTATAGCCGAAGTACTTTATCAAGTAAATGCCCACAATAAAATGACAGCGAAAGTAGTAGAAAAATCACCCGGTAGCTATGTCACACTGAAGATTAAGAGTGAATTCAAGTATTTTGACGGGCTTCCATTTCAATCCAAGAAAGGTACCAAATTCGTTTTAACCGCAGAGGCGGATAAACCAAATATCTACTATGCTAAATCTCGCGGGGGGATAGAGGGCGTCAAAAAGGGAGCAACTTTACGCGCTGCCATCCACAGTATCCATGTGAGAGCTTGGAAGTCTTTGTCTACAGGCATGGGGATGCCCAGTTTGCCACCAAAGTACCAAAAAATAAAAGATAAGTTAGAAGCCCAATTAAAAAAAGAGGGTTATACTATTGTCAATGCTATGTCTTCTCCGGATATTATTCTTGATATATCTTATACGGAGTATCTTTCCGGGTTGCGTGTTGATAAAACAAAATATCCGCAATTAAATATTAGTGTGACGGGCGGTAATTCAGAATCAAGGAAGGGAATTTTCTGGATTAGGCTTGAACCAATACCTGCTTCATGGCAGAACCAAACTATTAGCTTTGAACCGAAGGGCAAAGTGGAACCTGCCACAGAGATGAGCGATGTAAAGACAACGGTTAGAAACAATGCTCAAGAAACAGTTACCTCCACCCTTGTGACTCCCTTTTGGCCCTCAGGAAGGCCATCTAAGACTCTAAAAAGACAGTATGCTGAGATAGCCAGCACATTTTAGTGGTTGCTATTGATAACCGTGAACGGATATATATCTGTACTATGAAGGGGAAACCGATTGAAAAATATGTTAAGGACCTCTATGAGTTGGAAAGAGTGCTGACGGCTCGTGAACAGCAAATCAATACAATGTTCATCCTCACGGACCCCTATACTCCGCACGGTATTGTCAAAAACGTGATGGAATATGCACAGAGAAAGCAGATTGAGAACCTCTTCCTCGCTACGGTAGACACTAAGAAAGCAATTGGATTCAATCTGTTGATACCGTGGGACCCATCTCTGCGGAAGAAACTGAGTATTATACATGTTATGACTCCCGCAGAAGGCGAGAGTGAGGGACTCGTGGTGCTAAACGATAAGCTCATGTCCATATCTGAAGTGTATGATTCTCTGCGTATGGCGCCCCCAGAGGTGAAAAATATACTAATCATCCAAGCAGAACACCAGGTTCCGAATGAACGAATCGTTCGAGTAATGGATTCTGCCAAACGCGCTGGAATTGGTAAAATTGGCTATGCCAGAGCGAAGGGAAAGGTGCATACTATCTTATATTTTATTACATCACCTAAGTTTGTCTTATTCCAGAATTTCCCGTACTTGCCCAATGCCTCCAACCCTGAGACGTGGATACCATATCAACTTGCTGAAAGCGCACCGGTCACTATCCAGATATATCGGGGCAGCCAATTGATTCGCACTTTGGACCTGGGCAAGCAAAAAGCAGGCATATACGTGACAAAGGGTAAAGCAGCGTATTGGGACGGTAGAGATGGATCTAGCGAGCAAGTTGCGAGCGGTATGTATTTCTACACACTGCAAGCAGGCGAGTTTTCGGCTAGACGCAAATTCTCCATAATTGCAAATGACCTAATGAAGTAATTTTGCCTTACTCCAAAACTTCCCGAATCCCTTCAATCCTGAGACGTGGCTGCTATATCAGCTTGCTGAGACTGTACCAATCACCATTCGGATATTTGATCAAAAAGCCCGGATTATCCGTACTTTGGACTTTGGCAATCAGCAAGCAGGCAGTTACGCTACAAAGGATAAAGCGGCATACTGGGATGGGAAGAACAACCAAGGTGAACGAGTTTCGAGCGGAGTATATTTTTACCAATTAGAAGCGGGGAAATTTTCTGCTGTGAGGAAGTTGACAATCATCAAGTAGCGAAGTAAACGCACCAAAAAAGTTTGTGAGTGCGTTGCGATGCGTGATTTCAATTAATGCGGAGGTTATAGCAACCAGAGAGCTTGTCATCATAAGTTGATGGCAAGATTGGTAGGAGATAATTTATCAGGCTCGTCTGAATCAGGCGGGCCTTTTTTATAATCCCGTTGATTTTGTTTCTCTTTCCTTTCGAAGCCCTTTGGCGACCAAGTAGGGTAGCTGCTACACCAACTACCCTATACGGATTTATGAAACGAACCATTAGCCCAGTGTAGCGTGAGTTTCTTTCAACTGTTTAATTATCGGAATTTCTTGCGGGCATTGCGGTTCACATTCTTCACATTCTATGCAGGTATCAGCCCATGAGGGAACGTCCATATCCTCCAAACTCTTCTCCTTGAGTTTAGCGTATTGTTGGCGAGCGTAATCCTTCAATCCGTATACCCTGTAATAATTCATGTACAAGAAATTCGCTGGAATATCCACGCCATTTGGACAGGGCATGCAGTAACCACACCCCGTACAGTACAAATCAGCGAGTTTTTTATTCTCCTCCAGCGACTCCAAAACTTGAATCTTCTCTTCAGGTGTCAGAGGTTCTGTTCTTGAAGCTGTTGCAACATTTTCTTCTACTTGTTCAATGGAGTTCATCCCGGAAAGGGCGGTACTTACGCCTGGGTTAGAGAGTACGAATCGAAGGGCTATTTCAGCGGAGCTTTTTGCTATGCCCGCTCTCAACTCCTGTATCTCTTCGTCTGGTCGAGCAAGTCTGCCGCCAGCTACTGTACCCATGATTGAGACACCCATCCCTTGTTCATGAGCGATAGCGATAGCTTCTTCGTTCTTTCTGTTGAGGATATTGTACTGTAATGTCATGTTTTCAAATGCGCCGGTGTTGATTAATTCGATGATATTCTCTGCTGAATCGTGGGTTGAGAAGGCGATGTGGCGGATTAAACCCTCCTCTTTGGCTTTTTGGGCTTCGCTTAGTGGCCCGCCTTTAACGCCGAAACCCTTTTTAAAAGCATCCCAACTCAGAGTGTGAGAATGATAGGCGTCTATGTAATCGACATCTAACCTGCTTAAAGACGTTTCCAACCCCCTGCGCCATTCTGACGCAGAATCGCCTTTATAACGGTTTTTAGTAGACACATAGACTTTATCCCTATCCATCCTTTTAACAGCTTTTCCTAAAACTGTTTGGCTTTCGCCGCTACAATAATTTTGAGCCGTGTCGAAATAGTTGACGCCCAGTTTGTATGCGCGACAAAGCATTTTTATCGAGTATTCTTCTTTAACGTGTCCACCTTCCATCGGCAGACGCATGCAGCCGAACCCCAAAGCGGACACTACCATGTTTGTGTTTCCAAAGTTACGATATTGCATCTATTCATTTCCCTTCTTTTTTGTTCTATAACTTGACAATGTTAAATTAACTACAACGCTCTCGTCGGATTTGCCAATCCGACGATGGAAGTCGTGGATTTGCCAATCCACGACGAACATTGTTGTAACCACGATATAATAACCTTGGGGCAAGAAGAATCTAACATTGTCAAGATAAAGATAACACGCTAAACTACGGAAAGTCAATTAAAAAAGATAGAATCCGAGACTAACCGAAACGCAAACAGGTCAACGTCCTTGAGTGCGAAACGCAACCGTATGGGCTTGTTTGCCAGCGCGCTCACATCAGTGCCGCGCTCCCAGCGTACCACACCGTTAATTTCGTCACCGAATATCTCAGGACAATCGTTTAGCCCGAAGCCAGGTTGCGGGTGTCCTTCGGCGTCCTGAATCTCAACACGAACGAACCCTACCGCCGATGTGGAGTAGTTCAACTCCAGCGCATTGCCACTGAAGACTAACGGACGAGTGATGAACTCACCACCTGAGTAGCCGGCATTGACCGACACGAATCCATCGGTTCGCAGAGAGAAGCGACGGATGTGGACGGTGGGTAGTCGCCAGTTTTCCATCCCGAACAGCGATAGTTCGGCCGGCGACGTTTGTAAAATTCCCCGCTCCATATACAAAGCGCGCTCGTGCCAGTTGCCCTTGTCCAGCCCGGGGCGGATGAAGGCTTCCATGAAACTGCGGTCAAAATGGAGTCCATCGCGGCTGGACATGAACACAATGTCGCTGACACCTGTACCGTATTCCCAGCCGGGTGCAGGCTCGCGTTCAGGCACAAACCGCGAGGGGAACATCAGATACGTGCCCGGCGCTCGCGCGTAGGTGACACAGGCGTTAGTATAAAGATGCTCGAACGGTACATTGCCTGCATCAATCGGCTTCAGCGGCGTCCAGTTGCGAAAGTCTTTGGAAGTTGCGCGGCGAATCCAGCGCACCCCGCCCTTGAAATTACCTTTGCCCGCTATGCCACGCGTATAGACTATATATTCGCAACGCCATTCATCCCAGAAGGCGATGTTGTGCGAATCGAATGGGCCATCGGTCAGGATGGGTTCCTCCTGCATCAACTTCCAGCGAAGCCCATCGGGTGATACTAAAGCGAGTATGACGTTGGTGCGCACAATGGCTTTGTAGCGTTCGTTGGGATGCGCGTTGGGGTTGCCATCAAGGAACGGTGCCATGTTGTTGCCCGGTCCCGCCCACACGAGGTTGTTGTCTTTCGCCCCCTGAAACTCAATCAGTCCCAGTCGCGGCTTCTCCCAGTGGATGCCGTCATTGCTTTCGGCGTAAGCGATGAGCGGCTGGCGTTTGCCGCGAACAGGCATATTCGGGTCGCAACGATACCACGCTCGGAAGCGGTTGCCATCACGAAAAGCCACCATGTAGGAGACTCCGCCCCGTTCCCACGGGTTATCGGCAGCAATCGCCACCTCACGCCGCGCGGGTTCATGCAACTGCCGCGTCACCCCCTTCGCTTCGGCAATCCAGAAGTCGTCCACGAACAGTTGGCGGTTCGTTCCGATGTATGTAGGTTGTTTATCTTTCACAGCAGTCACCTCCTTGGTTTCGACAATGCGAACGGAATATTCAACAAATTGCAATAGCGACAGGCACTCATTTGAACGATTTTTCGAGTACCCTTTCGCATCTTTTCTTAAATTTCTTTACGTCCCGTCGCAGTTTTGGTCGGATATCTTTTGTTAAGATGAATTCAAAAAGTTTTCCAGCCTTGTTAAAATCTCCAGCGTTCATGTAACAGGATGCGGCGCTTACCCTGTGGATTACGGCATTCTCGGGGTGTTGTGAATCATTCTCCAATAAACGGGCAATCTGCTCTTCTAATTCTCCTGCTTCGGTAAACATGGCGGTAGCTTCATCAAAAATCCCATCATCTTTTCTTTGGTGCGCGCTAAATAGAATACCTGACTTTTTGCGCATCAGTTGACGTATCTCATCACCGTAGGGAATATGCTGTGTTTGAACCATGAAGATTCACCTCCTGCGTGGAAGGAAAAAAGAACACGTTTTTTAGAAAAATCACAGACAACTACAAATCCACCTTTTCCGTGTGGATTAGAACGCAACTGTTTCACTTTCCTACGATGTCTACTGCGAAATTCCCTTGCTTTCTCGGTTCCGCTTATCTCAGAGCGTGTGTGAGAAGTCCCTTGAATCCCACGTAGGTTGGGTTGAATGAAAGTGAAACCCAACAGGTGAGTATTTGGTGTCTGTTGGGTTTCGTACCTAAACCCAACCTCATATGTTATACTATCCCTA
>CAZRLY010000029.1:0-28235 GCA_964601015.1 uncultured bacterium | reverse complement strand
ATGTAATCCCTCATCGCCCAATTGGTAATATTGTACGCCAGCGTTGTTTACTTTGGTTACCTTGCCCATTCGGTGTGCTTTGGTTTTGAACATAGGTAGGCGGAACAACCGGCGAAGCAACCCCGGTATTTCGCTTTGACGCTCGTCGGGAACGTCCATACATACAATACAATAGCGTCTATCGCGCAGAGCAGACTTCCAAAAATCTTTGACGTTCATCGTAACAAAAGTGGGCCGTTTTTCTCGTGCCAGCAAGCCAGGAATTACATCATCTTTGATGACTGTACTGGGACGCAGAGACGTTATTCGTCGCGCAGTTGTCCAATGCTGTATAGGGCGCAGAACTCGTTGAACATGTAGTTGTTCATCCGCAATAATTTGACTCATGCGATTTTTTCAATCTCCACCATCTTACATTGACACTCTTTTATCAATGCCTCTGTTGCCATTTGAATAACTTCTTCCACTGCCTCACGAGTTAAATTAGGATATCCGGCGAGAATGTCATCAATGCCATCGCCCAGTCGCAAAAACGTCATCACAGTTTTGACTGGAACG
This sequence comes from uncultured bacterium, assembly GCA_964601015.1. Lineage (GTDB taxonomy): Bacteria > Poribacteria > WGA-4E > DTYX01 > CAZRLY01 > CAZRLY01. The sequence goes on along the minus strand of CAZRLY010000029.1, from coordinate 27,677 downwards.
CGTGTTCCTTTGAAAATTAATTCTCCGTGATATACTTCCGGGTCAATTACCAAATGGTTCCCAACTTCAATGTGTGGCATGCTAAAAACCTCCAAAAACTCTTAGTTAGGCATTTGCTTTTTTACTTTGGAAGGTGAAAATTGGATGGAAGATTGGAAGGTACCCACCCATCCTCCCATTCTTCCATTCCTCCTCCACCCACTGCTCTGTAATCTAAATTATCAAAGGATTCATCATTTACCACCAACAACATCACTGCTAAACGTCACATATCCCCACCTTTCTGGTATGTGCATGTTGATTTTTCTTTGAACAGCCCAAACCCAGTTGTCGCAGTCCCGCTTATCAGAGTTGCGTATGCGTTCCACTCTGGAAAAATTCACGCGCCATCTGTCACCGTTTTGCGGGGGCGATGACATTTTTCCAGAGTATTGGGCGAGTGCTTTCCAAGGGAAGGCGAGTTCTACAGTCCAACCTTTGTCGGTGTCCTCTGGCTGATTAAGAGTGCCGTTTATTTTGACAGCATGTTTCAGCCCCTCAATATCCCACGAATTATCCGCCCTGCCGCCTTTATTGTAGGGTTTACTCAACAGCAAGTCCCAGACTGTGTTCAGTGCGTTGATTTCGAGTTCGTAGTAGTTCAACGTGTCGTCATCCGGGTCAATAAAAACCTCCACATCGTTATCAGCGTAGATTACCGAATCTCTTTCGGTCAGCGTCGCCCAAACATCGGGTTCTTCGCAAATGAAGCCGATGTAGAAATATTCGTCATCCCACAACATCTTCGCTACGGTATTCAAAGGTACGCGCAAACCCGACTCAATGTCAGCAAAACGCTCTGTCTTCGGAGTTGTTTTCCAGGAGGGTTCATACAGTTGCCCGTCCACGTTGATGTCGCCGGCGGTTCGGTAGCAAATATATTCGGTTGGCTTCAAAACTCTGTTCAGCCATCTCATCTTATAGTTCCAGTGTTTACCCGGCAGCCCATGTCCCGCCAGCGGGTATGCGCGGTATTGTTTTTGAGCGGTAATGCGGTTGTAGGCGGCAAATTCCGTTGGCGGAGGGCAGATTCGGTCAAGCAAGCCGATGCCCATAACTACAGGACAACGGATGTCCGGCGACAAATTCATCACATCGAAATAACTGAGGGTGCGAAAAACCTGGGTTTTTTGTTGCGGGTATTTTTCGAGGTAATCAGCGATTTCCTTGTAGGGCCGGCCTGCCCAGCGGACGGCTTCCGGATAATCGCTCAGATACGGCACATCTGGCGCACAGGCTTTGATGCGTCTATCCAACGCTGCTGTCGCCAAACTCAACCCGCCACCCTGACTGCCTCCGAGTACGCCGATTCGCTCCCCATCTACTTCTGGACGCGAACAGAGGAAGTCCACAGCGCGAATGCAGAAAGCGTAGATTCCTCGATATACATAATTTTGCGGAGATTCGATTCCCAGAGCCATGTAGCCCTTACCTTCGTATTTGGGCATATCAACGTCGTTTCCTCGAACCTGTATGGCAATCGCCGCAAAACCATCTTTCGCAAGCCAGACGGGGGCGGAAATCCCGCGGTCACCGTATCCGGGTAGGACTAACAAACCCGGAGTAGCAAACTTTAGTTTGCGTCCTTCCGACGCAGGAACGCAGTACCAACCATAAACCCGTTTGTTGTCCAGCGCGGCAAAATTCACTTTGTAGGTTTTTACCTCTTCTGATGTGTGTCCTTCATTTGGCGTGACTACAGCCGCCATCGGAACTTGAGCAAGTTCTTCGAGCGTCGCCTTCCAAAAATCAGCAAAATCATCTTCCCGGTAAAGTTCCGGTGCCAGTTTTTCAGGCTCATAGCCGATAGTGCGCTTCTCGTTCTTTACGAGAATTCCCTTTGATTCGAGGGTTATCGAAATATCGTAAAAGCCAGGTACTGTTGGTTTGAAAGCACCTTTCCATTTAGTTATTCCCTCTCCCTCAACTTTTAATTCATCTTTGGTATTCTGTAACATCTCACCATCATAATCTTTCACCTGAAAGGTGAATACCATTGGCAGTTGGTCGATGGCTCTGCTTCTGATGTTTGCTGTAACCTCTACCTTTTGCTCTCCCTTGTAAATACCGTCGTTGCTATTCAGCTTGAATGTACAAACAAGCCAATCACGGGGCGTTTTCGGCAATGGCTCTCCCTGTCCTGTTTGAATTCTCACGGTTTTTTCTTCATCTTTTGGGATGCTCAACGCCCATATTTGCCTGTTTTTCCACGCCCAAATTGAACCGTTGCGAAGTTCGATAAACGCGCCAGAGCGCGCTGTAAATCGCACATTCGTCCAATTTTTCGCCACTGGCGTATAATCCATCTCATCAGCATCTAAGTTTTTTACCTGCTTAACCTTCTTTGAAAAGACGATGCTCCAGGGCACAACATCGCCCGCATTTTGTTTTACTTTGACGAAGATAGCATCGGGCAGAAATTCGTATTCGACGCTTGTTTGCTCGTTTGCCGCGCGCAAGGTTGTATCATCTACCTTCGCAACGCCCGAAGATTGGTTAAAATGCGTTCCCCTGGGAATACTCACCTTGTCGTCCAGCATCTCCGTCCCGCTGATGTTCAGAGAGCGCAGATTGCCGTTCTTTTGGACGACGGCTTTATAACCTTTGGCTGAAATCCTATAAACATCATCGGCTTCTGTAATTGTGACGGTTTCATTTGCAAAGACAGATAGATTCAGCATCACAATGCCGATGATAAAAAATATTTGCAAGAAACGTTGTGTTGTTATCATTTCTATTCTTCCCCCCAACCGAAAAGATAGAAACCAGGTTTCTCCGAGAAACCTGGTTCCTGGACGTGTTCACTGTGCCGTCCATCCGCCGTCAACGTAAATTGCAGAACCGGTCACAAAACTGGACGCGTCGGAAGCTAAGAAAATTGCAACGCCTCCTAATTCTTCAGGCTCTCCCCAACGTCCCATCGGAACCTTGCTGGCGAATGCTTGATAAGCCTCCCGGTCATTTAGCAATGGACGGTTTATCTCTGTAATAAATGGGCCGGGGCAGATTGCGTTGACGGTAATATTGTGTTGCGCCCACTCCAGCGCGAGGGTTTTAGTGAACTGTATCAGTCCGCCCTTGCTGGAACAATAGGGTGTACGCCCTTCCAATCCCACTGTCCCCAATATGGACGCTACGTTGATAATCCTGCCGTGTGTTTGCTCACGCATATATTTGAAAACAGCTTGCGAACAGAGAAATGGGCCAATCAGGTTGATGTCCAATATTTGGTTCCAGATTTCCAGGGTTAGTTCTTCAGCCGGCCCACGTATATTGATTCCAGCGTTGTTTACGAGTATGTCAACCTTTCCAAATTCCGCTGCCGTTTTTGCAACCATCTCCTCAACTTGCGGTTGCTTTGACACATCAGCCTCCAACGCCAGCGTCTTTTTGCCAGTATCGTCGCTGATTTCATTAGCGGACGCCTGCGCTTCATTTAGATGTCTGCTCACGATGACGACATTCGCGCCAGCGCCAGCTAAGGCCTTTGCCATAGCCTTTCCCAAACCTTTGCTGCTGCCAGTGACAATGGCTACCCGATTATCAAGACGAAAAATATCAAGGCTCATAAGTTTTCTCCTTAAATATGTAGGTAGAAATTCAGATTTCGACAAAATATTATACCACATCGAAACCTTTTTGAAAAGTAAATTCTGAATTGTATCCAATACTGCTATGTGTTATCATTAAGTTTTATTCAATTTACCCGTTTTTTCTTTTCCCTCACCCGCTTTCGGTGTTCTTATAGATAGAACGCGTATTATGTCAGTCGAAATGCGAATTTCGACTCGTCAATTTTTGAAAATTGCCCCACGATGGAGGCGAAAATGTCTGAAAAGAAAGACGCCCAATTAGTTCGTGAATCTTTAAGCGGCAATCGTGAGGCCTTTGAGACGCTGGTTCGACGCTATTATACTTTGGCCTACGATGTAGCGTTGCGCTGGACGCGGGCCAAAAGCGATGCGGAAGATATAACCCAGGATGCCTTTTTGCAGGCTTATGAGCGTTTGGAGTCGCTACGTCAGCCGGAGAAATTTTTTGCGTGGCTGCGGGCGATTGTTAGAAACCGATGTCGGCGTTGGTCTAAACGGCAATCCCACTTGGTCTATTTTGACCCGTTTGATGAGGAGGAAAGAGACCAAATTCCGCATCTCCAACAGTTGCGTACGCCGGCTGATGAGTTTGAACACAAAGCGCAATATGAAGCCATCATAGAAGCGATTCGACGGTTGCCAGAAAAATTCAGCGTTGTGTTGATGTTGTACTATTTGGATGAACTTTCTTATCAGGAGATTGGAAGATATTTGGACGTGCCAACATCAACCGTGAAAGGGCGTATTCAACTTGGCAGACAACGCCTCCGAGAGGAGATTGAACCGATAATGCAAGAAATGTTGTTTGAAATACCGGAAAAAGTGAGGGTGTCGGGAGTCGTTCATTTTGAGGGACAACCGATAGAAGGCGCGACAGTTTACGCCTACAGCGGCGCTGCCGACTGGGAAAAGATTGAAGCCGAAACGCAAACTTACAAAGACGGCGCTTTTGTTTTTGAGTCGCTTACGAACGTTCCAGAGAGACTTTTTATTGCTTCCAGGAACGGATATGCATTCGGCTGGACATACGTTAAAGGCACTGAAAATAGGGAGGATGTAGCCATTGAGTTACAAGAAGCGGAATCGCTTTGTGGAACCGTATTAAACACCGAGGAAAAGCCTATCCAGGGAGCGTGTACGCAAGCATATTACGTTGCGCTGCCCGGGGTAAGTAGGGGGATGTCAGAGGAGTCGAAGGTTGCGAGGGCGATGACGAATGCCTCTGGTCATTTTTGTCTCTCCGATATTCCTAAAGGTGCGAGGCTGGCAATCAAGATAACCCACCCGGATTACTCTTTGATGAATTACATCAACCTCGTAGCAGGCGCGAGGGATTTGACTTTTGAATTGGCAAAAGGTGGTCAAATTGAAGGGCGTCTTTCGTATTCAACAACCGGCGAATCTGCCGCGGGCATTACGCTGGCGGCGATTCGTAGCGATTTTGCGATGGGCGTCACACTGGCAAAAACCGATGAAAATGGCTTTTTTTGTCTGGAAAATCTGACACCCGGATTATACAGCGTCTACCTCGAATCGAAGTTGGACGCATGGACAATGGTTGCTGCTGAAAAGGTATTAGTTGGCGAGGGACAAACCGTCAGCGGACAGAAGCTCAAATTAATAAAAGGGGGCTGGATTACCGGACGGCTCACCGATGCAGATACGGGAGAGCCTTTCGCTGACAAATGGTTGGCGTTTCATGACTCATCGCGGCGAGGCGTTCCATCTGGCGCTAGCGCTAAAACCGATGAGAACGGCGTTTACCGCTTCCGCGCAGCCCCAGGCAGAGCAACTATCCTCCTTAAACCTCCATCCGGGTACGCCGGTCCACAGCAGGTTCGTCGTCACGTCGAAGTTGCCGAAGGTGAAACTGTGAATGCGGATATCTCATTTCATCGCAAAAAAACAGAGCGTTTCGTGATAGCTCTCATGACGCCCGACGGCAAGCCAGTCCCTGGAGCGCACATCTACCGAGAGACTCACGGCGGAGCATCGCTCACTAATGATGAAGGGCGTTTTACGCTGGAATGGCAACACCCACGTCAAGAGGAATCGCTGTTTATCATTCAACCTAAGTTGAGGCTTTGCGGTATGGCAAAAGTCCAGCTTCAAACAGAAGGTGAATGCCAAATCAAGTTGGAACCCTATCAAGTGGGTGAGGTCAACGGGCGTTTGGTCGATGAGGCCGGAGAGCCAGTCGTAGGCGCGCTTATTCGCTCCCATTTTCGCTGGCACGACGGGCCTTGGGGCCAGGTAGACGCCGCCGAAACGATGAGCGACAAACACGGCGAATTTCGGTTATCCAATCTCATCGTTGGGCGCGAACATGGGCTCTCCATCAGCAAAGAAGGCTACGGCAATGTGCATCGCTCACTTGCGCCGACGGTTGAAACGCTCACACTTCCTGAGATTGTACTCTCGACTGCTGACCAATACGCCGCAGGACGAGTCACAACTCCAGACGGAAGTCCGTTGCCCGGTGTCCTGGTATACATTATAACAGAGTTGACAAAGCAGCAAGTCTGTGTTAAAGTCGAATCCGGGCATACCCATGTAAGCCGCGAGGTACTTCCGGGCGAAGATACCGCAGAACTTGTGATTAATAAAATGGGTGACCGATTTGTATCGGGTAAGATAGTAGATGTTATGGGGCAACCAGTTAGCAACGCGTGGATTTACGTCGAGAAAGGCGAGACGCTCTATCACACGTATTCCGATGAAAATGGACACTACCACCTACCTTATCTTGCCGATGAAACGGTCGAATTAGTCGTCACGTATGGCGATGTCCGTGTCTGCCGAGTCACTGAGACGAACAGAAGCGATGTCGATGTTGTGCTGACGCCGGCATAACATCCGAATAAAATGTCACTGATAAACTTATGCGCGTATGTCCAGCGGGAGGATAGCCCGGCGCGATTCGGTTTTCTAAAAATCTGTGTTATTTTTAAAAATCATGCTTGACACTTCCCCAAACTGTCGTGTATCATATTAACATCTAATTTAGTGGCGAAAACAAACTCCGTCCCGCTATTGTTCGCTACCATTAGAACGAGATGGAGAGCGTCCACTACGAATTTATGTTTCACGCATCAACAGCTATTTTTGAAACACGAAAGGAGAAAACATGGCTGGTGGTTATATGGGCAAGCTTCTCTATGTTGACCTATCGAGTGGTAAATTAGAGGAGGAAGCCTTAGACAAAGATTTTTGTCGAAAATATATTGGTGGTTATGGTTTTGGTTCAAAGATTCTTTACGACAAGTTAAAACCGGGAATTGACCCGATGGGGCCTGAAAACATCCTCGGTTTTCTAACCGGTCCGCTGACCGGAACGCCTGCGTTGATAGGTTCACGGTATGTCGTGGTATGCAAGTCGCCTTTGACGAATACCTGGGGCGATGCCAATAGCGGCGGTGATTTTGGTCCATATTTGAAATTTGCGGGCTATGACGGAGTACTTGTCAGCGGCATTTCGGACAAACCCGTTTATTTGTACCTCAAAGACGGGAAGGCGGAATTGCGCGACGCCAGTGAATTATGGGGATTGGATTCCAATGAGTTGGAAGACAAATTGATGGCGAAATATGGTAAAAACATGCGTCTTGCCTGCATTGGGCCGTCGGGCGAAAAGCTGTCGCTAATTTCCTGCGTCATCAACGACAAAGGACGAGCAGCCGGTCGCTCTGGTGTCGGTGCGGTGATGGGTGTCAAAAAACTCAAAGCCATCGTCGCAGACGGCAGCATGAAAGTTCCTATGGCAGACGCGGCGAAAGTACGCGAGTTGCGTCGAAAAAACCTCAAAGATGTCATGGGGTTCAGGGAAATTCTGGAACAATACGGGACGGCTGGCATTACGGCTGATTCTGCTATGAGCGGCGATTCACCAGTGAAAAACTGGGGCGGCGCAGGAACCACGGATTTCCCAGAAGCGAAAGCAAAGGCTATCAGCGATGACGCTGTGGCAGCACTCGAAGAGAAGAAATACGGTTGCTGGAGTTGTCCCCTCAGGTGTGGCGGACACATGAAAGCTATCAACGGGAAACATGCTGTGTCCGCGGGCGTCCACAAACCAGAGTACGAGACGCTCTGCGCTTTCGGCACAAACTGCCTCAACGACAACCTCGAATCCATCATCAAAGTAAACGACATCTGCAACCGCTATGGCTTGGATACCATCTCGGCAGGCTGTGTCATCGCCTTTGCAATTGAATGCTACGAAAATGGCATCATCACCAAAGAAGATACCGACGGCATCGAATTGACGTGGGGGAATGACGAAGCCATCGTCGCAATGACTGAAAAGTTGGCACAACGTGAGGGTTTGGGTGACATTCTGGCGGACGGCGTAAAAGTAGCCGCTGAGAAAATCGGAAAGGGCGCTGAGGAATACGCCATCCACATCGGTGGCGAGGAGGTTCCAATGCATGACCCAAAATTAACGCCCGGATTGTCTCCCACCTACCAACTTGACGCCACACCCGGCAGACATACGCAAGGTGGTGAAATGGTAGCACCACCCTCCGGGTTGGAAATTGAGAAGCCCGAAGATACCACCGTATATACGGGCAGAGCCGAAGCTCAGAAAAAATTGATTGACATTATGCACATCGTCAACGCCGCTGGGCTTTGCATGTTTGGACACATTTCCTTCGATGCCGGAGCTATCCCGGATTTTCTTGCGGCTGTGACCGGTTGGGACATCGACATGGATGAGGTAATGAAAAGCGGTGAGCGAATCGGTGTAGTTCGCCATCTATTCAACCTCCGCGAGGGATATAATCCGCTGAAGTTGAAAATCCCGGGCAGAGTGCTCGGAATCCCACCGCTCAAGGAAGGAAACGTCCGAGATGTCACCGTTGACGCCGAAACGCTGAATAAGGAGTACATGACGCTGGTAGATTGGGACGCAAAAACCACTCGACCAAGCGATAAAAAGTTGAAGGAACTCGGTTTGGAGGATATGGTATAAGTCAGTGATGAGTGATGAGTGAAAAAAATGAAAACGGGAAAACGAGAAAGCGGGAATTGTATTATCAAGCAAACAATCATGAATACTTGCCCCAACGGTTACAAACGTTGGGGCTTTTTGCTCAAATGGAGATAAAGGAACATTCAACACATTACCTGAAGCAGGGATGCTCATCCTCGTTTTTTTCATCTTGCTTTTTGATTAACAAGTTGTTATAATAACACTAAATTAATAGACGGTTACGAAGATATTAAAATTAAGGAGAATATCATGGTTGATGATAAGCTAGACTCAGCAAAAACTGAAGTCAATAGCAGGACAGCTAATGAGAGTTTAAAAAATTGGGATGAATTGGATGTTGATGATTGGCATAAAAAGAGTTCGGTGGTTGTTTTGCCACCCAAAAACCAACGTAAACTTATGAAACCTAAAATCAATCGCAGTGAGGTCTTGCAAACTCTCATGGAGACAGGCTTGATTATGCCTCCCGATGGGCAAAGGGCATTTGCAGAATCTCTTATGAAAGAGTTGGATATGCCGGTGATACCGCTATCAGATGAACAACACGCGCAATTAGAGAGACAGGTAAAATCAGCTCTATCTAAACTTAGAGTTCCTCTATCTGAGGAAATCATCACCATGAGGGGAGAGCGTTAATGTTGTATTACTTTGATACCAGCGCTTTGGTGAAACGATATGCACCTGAAGCCGGTACCAAGTGGGTTAAGTCCATAGTTGAACCTTCTACTGGAAACATAATATATCTCTCCCAAATAGGTATTGTAGAGGTTGCCTCTGCTTTGAACTTAAAAAAACGCACGGGAGAACTATCTCAGGCTGATTGTAAGTCGGCTTTGCAATTGTTCTTGATTGATGTGCGAAATGGTCAATATATCATTAGTCCTTTAGCGAATCGTGTCGTAAACTTAGCCGTGGATTTAACTGTTAGACAACCTCTTAAAGCATACGATGCAGTACATTTAGCTGCTGCTATTACAATCAATGTTAGTCTGCTTGGAACTAAATCTCCACCTATCATTTTTGTCTCCGCTGACAAGAGGTTGTGTAAAGCGTCAGAAAGCGAAGGACTTTCTACCCAGAACCCGACGAATATCGCTAAGATATAGGGTTTCAAATCCTATAACGCCTAATTTTCCCTTGAAAATGAATTTCCAAAAAGTGCGGAACTATAAAGAATTATGAGCTACAGATTAACCCAAATGAAACAAAGATAACGTGTATTTTTGAGCCGACGAAACAGGCGCAAAGGTCGAATGGGTAGGGAGGTTTGGTTGGAATGTCATATTCTTCTTCAAATGAACGCGAAATGCCAGATGTAGAACCTTATGTAAAATTCCATCTAAGACGGATAAAAAAAGCAAAAGAGGAACAAATAACGGCTCAACAGAAGGCATGGCAAAAAGTGGAAACTATTCTCGACATCATCCGCCGGCATCCTACCATTCAACGCGCTTATCTATTCGGTTCTTTGGCGAAAGGAGATTTTCGTAAAGGCTCAGATATTGACATTGCCGTGGAAGGCCTACCTTCGCATGAATTTTTTGCTTTTTGGGGAAAATTGGAGGAAGCAACCGGGCTACCAATTGACCTGGTAATTTTAACAAAGGAAAAGACACCGCTTGCTGATTTTATTAGATGTTGGGGGAAATTGATATATGAGAAACAGCACGGAATTAAAAATTCTAAGAGCGGAAATAGAGAGTGATATAAAGGCTATCAATGAAATTGGAGAAAAGTTGCGCGTCAAATTGTCAGATATTTCAGGGATTACGCCCTCTTATTATGATATGGCAGCTCTTGGCTATCTACTCCACAATTTTTACAACGGGTGCGAAAGTATCTTCCAAAGAATCGCGAAAATATTTGAAAACAGCTTGCCTCCGGAAGAGTGGCATGCGGCTTTGATTATGCGTATGAAACTTTCCATTGAAGGTGTTCGTCCAGCAGTGATTTCAAACGAAACAGCAAACCAATTGGATGAATACCGAAGGTTCCGACATTTCTTTCGACACTCCTATGGCGTTGACCTAAAATGGGAAAGAATGCTACCTCTACTTGAACAGTTTGAAGCAACAACATCTTTGTTTTTAGAGGATATTGCACGATTTATGGATTACCTTCTGGCTCTGGGACAGAGATTGGACGCGGAAGTTTGAAGGGCAAAAGCACGGGAGCTTTACACCAAAAGGAGAAGTTAATGTTTGGCCCGTTGAATGACATTAGAGTTCTTGATTTGACAAGGGTTTTGGCTGGCCCGTATGCTACGATGGTTCTGCGGGATTTGGGGGCAGAGGTAATTAAAATTGAGCGTCCGTTGGTCGGCGACGAAGCCAGAGGAGTCGGCCCGTTCAAAGATGGCGTCAGCCTCTATTTCATGAGTATCAACCGCGGTAAAAAGAGCGTTACGCTGAACCTCCGAACTGAGCGCGGAAAACAAATATTTATCGAATTGATGGAAAAATCGGATGTACTCATCGAAAACTTCCGTCCGGGTACGATGGAAAGATTGGGGTTGGATTACGACAGATTAAAGGCATATCATCCCCAAATCATCTACGCCGCTTGTTCAGGGTTCGGACAAACCGGCCCGTATGCCACGCGTGGCGCTTACGACATGATAATTCAGGGCATGGGCGGCATCATGAGCATCACAGGAGAACCCGGACGAACTCCTGTTAGGGTTGGGGCGTCCATCGCTGACATTACCGCCGCACTGTTCACCGTCGTCGGAATATTGTCCGCGCTACACCACCGTGAAAAGACGGGCGAAGGACAGTTCATTGATGTAGCCATGCTCGACTGTCAGGCTGCCATACTTGAAAACGCCATCGCCAGGTATCTGTCAACGCACACCATCCCACAACCTTTGGGGACGCGGCATGCCAGTTTCACCCCCTTTGAATCCTTTGAAACACAGGACGGATACGTTGTGCTGGCTATTGGAAACGATGAACTGTGGGCAAAATTTTGTAACGCAGTCGGCCAAAGACAACTGATAGACGATGGGCGTTTCAAGACGAACGCTTTGCGCACTGAACACTATGACGAACTACGCCCTATTTTGACGAACATCATGAAAGAACGCTCTACATCGCAGTGGATTGCGGACATGGAGGAAGTGGGAGTACCTTGCGGGCCAATTAATACGGTTGACAAAGTAATTGAGGAACCGCAAATTCGAGCGCGGGAGATGATAGTCGAAGTGGAACACGCAACCGCTGGAAAGATACAGATGGCTGGCATCCCGATAAAATTATCCGCCACACCCGGCAGAGTAGATGCTCCCGCTCCTGATTTGGGAGAACATACCGATGAAGTGCTCGCGGAACTTCTGGGATTGAGCGGTGAGGAGATTGGGGGTTTGCGGATGGAGAAGGTTATTTAACCCCCATTGCAGGTCAATTTGCTAAAATCGACATTAAGTCCAGTTACTTGCCGCCTGGACTTACAAGGTCAAAAGGAAATGTTGCTTAACTCAATGCTAGATGAATCTTTAAGGCATTACTCACCTTGTTCATCGTTGCATGTTTTAAATCCTTGGCAAAGCGGAAAACGCCGTGGACGCTACCAATGGGCTTCGCGTTATCCAGCTCACCGAAGCCGCGTGGCAGTCCGCTGAAACGGGCAAACCTGTAAAAGTAGCATAAGTGTTGTGGTGAAATTCACGTTTTACGCAAAAGATTTTAGACCGAAATTCCGGTAGACTCAAAAAAGGAGATTTCGATATGAAACCCTGTAGGTCGATTTTCACAAATCGACATCTCTCTGTCGAAATCTGAATTTCGACCTACATATTATACAAGGAGATGCTTTATGAAAACCTATCGTGTTGCAATCGTCGGCTTAGGCAGGATGGCAAGCACAATTGACGTGGAAGTTATCGACTATCCTGCCATCACTTTGCCTTACTCAATCGCTGGAGCATGTCAAGCGAGTGAAAGGTTGGATATTGTAGCCGGCGCTGATATTCTCGCCGAGAAGCGCGAGGCGTTTGGCAAGAAATGGGGAGTTAAAGCTCTGTACGAAGATTATCTGGAGATGATTGCCAAAGAGGAACCTGACATGGTGGCAATTTGCACTCGCGGCGAACTACATGCCGAAATGTCCATCCGCACTGCTGAAGCGGGCGTGCCGATGATATTTTGCGAGAAGGCGATGGCGTGTTCGATGCGCGAGGCGGACGCTGTTTTGGAGGCGTGCAAAAAAAACAACGTAGCTTTCAACACAGGCGTTCTACGTCGCTTCGACAGCCGCTACCACCTTATGCGCAAGTTGATAGAGGATGGCGAGATAGGACAGCCGCGCGTAGCGATTCATTATGCCGGAAGCAGTTTGCTTCACGGACATATTCATTCTATAGACACGTTGATGTATCTTTTGTTTGACCCGATGGTAGAAGCCGTTCGCGGAGAACTGCGTCCTAAAAGCCTGAAAATTGAAAATAATCGTCTGGATTCTGACCCATCGGCTGTCTACTATATCGAATTCGCTGGAGGTTTAGAGGCGTGGACAATCCCAGCAGGACATTGGGATTTTGAGGTTATCGGCACAGCAGGGGCTATCAAAGGGATGAACAACGGCACCGATTGGTCAATACGCAAACCTGTTTCCCTCGGCAGGCATACCATATTCCGTGAAGCGCAGTACCCCCCTTGCGAACCCCGTAGTTCCACCCTCTACTGTTTGGAAGATATCGTCAACGCGTATGAGGAAGAACGCCCGGCTCTTGGGAACGTTGAGGTTACACACCGCGCTACTGAGATATGTTTTGCAGTAGCCGAAAGCCACCGTCAAGGCGGTGCCAGAGTTACTCTGCCCCTGGAAAACCGAGATATGTACATCTGGCATGTGTAAGTCTGGCTCAAGCATTTTGGAGTGCGACGATTCAATCGTTGCTTTTGGCTTTGACTGCATCATTGCACTCCAAAGTATGTGCGCCGTAGAGGACAAACCCGGTGGAAAATATTTTATCAAAAATTGACTTGACAGATTGGAATATGTAAGTTAAAATATCAATGTGTTTCCGATAAAATTAATATTCAGTAGTCCTCAAACACGCTCAATCGGGATTGGCAAATCCCGATTATTCCGTTGGATTTGCCAATCCAACGGGAGCATTTGCGGAGTACTGATATTGAAATTATCTAACAGGAGGTTTACCAAATGATTATGTTATTTCCTAAAATCACAGGGCTTTTCATTCTGAGCCTCGTATTGGGTTTTCTTGCGAGCCCGATAGTTCAGGGAAAAGTCTTGTTCAAAGATGATTTTGAGGATGGCAAGATTGATGGGAACTATGTCAAAATGAATCATGAGGGAAAATGGGAGGAAACGGGCGGGGTTATTCAACAAACTGACCCAGCGCCAGGTGACCACACTTATCTTATCATGCCGGGGGATTTCCCTGAACCACATGCGGCGATTGTTAAAGTCCGCGTTGATGATTGGGGAGACAATGACCTTTCCAGAACTGGGTTGGGATTTCGCTTAAACCCGGGCGACGGTGCCGGTTATGCCTTTTTGATTCATAATACGTTGACCAACATTGAGTTAGCATTAAAAGCCATTTCCTCCGCTATATCTTGTCTGGCTGAAATAGAAAATTATTTGAGAAAAAGAGGTGTTAAATTATGAATGACCGCGTCGCCCCTATGCTGCAAGGCTACGGGAATAATCTGACGTTTCACCGGGTAGAAATAGATACTGCTAAGATTGAATCTTTTATCCGGAAGGGGTTTGAAAGTAAACTTGGCAAGGATAGTGTTTTGAACATACGGTTTTCTTCATACCCTAATGAATATATAGTGGCAGTGACTCTACTGAAAGAAACAGAAGAAGCCCTAAGTTTTGCTCAAGAATTGCGGAAAATTTTCATAGACAACAATCTGCCTGTAGCAATCTATACAAAGGAAGTTCAAGCAGAAGCCACAGATTGAAAAGGTTTTGAAAAGATAGAGATGTGAGTCTCGCAGGCAAACTCACTACGACATGGGGTTCTCTGAAAAAATAACGAAACCTTATCCTTGTAACCAAAGGCAGAGTAATTTGCTCTGCCTTTTTTTAGCTCAAGACTACAAAGAAGGAAGAGTCGTATCTCACGACGAAGTTTTTCGATTATGAAGAAAAGCATCCCTAAATCCGAACCGAGACAACCACAACGCATGGCATTTGTTTTGAGTATCGGACTCTTACTCACCGTTGCAAATTGTTATTGGATTGTCGTTGCCGAAGCGATGTGGTTCGCAATCCACATCACAGTGATGTCGATTTTTTTCAACGCTGTATTTTGTCTCTTTGTGCTTCTGCTGTTGAATCTGCTTTTAAAGAGGGTTGTGCCATCACTTGCTTTGAGCAAAGCCGAATTGTTGATGATTTACATGATGATGTGCATGGGTTCGGCGATTGCAGGACACGGGTTTATGCAACTCCTTATCCCGCTGATGGGACACGTATTCTGGTACGCTTCGCCTGAAAACGACTGGGCAGATTTGATATGGCAGCATATCCCGTCATGGATGGGGGTGGAAGACAAGAATATTTTGTCCGCTCATTATATGGGCGATTCAACCTTTTACACATCAGAACATTTCCTCGCCTGGCTTGCACCAATACTTGCGTGGACTGGCTTCATCTTCGCTTTCGTTTTCGCATTCCTCCTTTTCAACATAATCATCCGCAAACAGTGGGTCAAACAGGAAAAGCTCACGTATCCGATTATCCAGTTGCCTTTGAAAATGATAAATGAACCGTCAAGTTTGCTGAAAAACAAGTTGCTCTGGTGTGGGTTTGCAATTGCAGCCGGATTTGACCTTTTGAACGAACTGCATTATATCTATCCAACCGTTCCGTATATTCACCTGAAACTTCACAACATCGGGAGGTATTTTACAGACAAACCCTGGAATGCGATGGGGTGGTTGCCGATTTCATTCTATCCGTTCGCTATCGGTTTAGGCTTCTTCATCCCGCTTGACCTTTTATTTTCGTGCTGGTTCTTTTATCTCTTCTGGAAGGGGGAAGCCGTTCTGATGGCTGCGTTCAATTTAGGCAGACGCGGCGGCTCATTCTCAGGGTACCAGGCTATCATCGAACAGTCTTCCGGCGCATACATCGGTTTTTTCATCATCGCAATTTGGATTAGTAGGAGATATTTAATCAGCGTTTTCAAACACATCATCGGTGTAAAAAAACTTGATGAAACAGGGGAGGCAATGCCATATCGGTGGGCATTCCTTTTATTTTTGCTTTCAATCTCGTATCTGGTAGGATTTTCTTACTATGCCGGGATGTCTGTATGGCTTGCCTTGCTTTTCTTCGGCGTTTATCTCATGTTGGTAATTTCCATTACACGTATGCGAGCGGAACTCGGCGTTCCCGTACACGACATGCACAACGGCGGGCCTGACTTATTGTTATCTCCGATAATTGGTACGCGCAATTTAGGGGCTAAGAACTTAACCATTATGTCGATGTATTGGTTTTTCAACCGCGCTCACTACAGCGACATCATGCCGCATCAACTCGAAGCATTTAAACTCGCTGAACGGACGAATACCAGCAACCGCAAAATGGTTTACGCTATGCTTGCTGCCATTGTCGTTGGAATATTAGCGACTTTTTGGGCGTTTCTGCACAATTCGCATCACATCGGCATGGCAGGGCGACTCGAATGGTTCGGTTGGGAGCCGATGAACCGCCTGCAAAGCTGGCTTAACAATCCCACCGGTCCGAATTACTCCACATCTACCTTTTTGGCTATCGGAATGCTATTCACCTTCTTTTTGGCATTTATGCGAATGCGTTTTCTGTGGTGGCCGTTACATCCCGCCGGCTATGCCGTCTCAAACAGTTGGGGAATGGCAACGGTATGGTTTCCTCTGTTTATCGCATGGTGTATAAAGGGCATTGTATTAAAATACGGAGGTTTAAAAGCACATCAAAAGGCGATACCATTTTTTATGGGATTGATGCTCGGCGAGTTTGTAGTCGGCAGTTTTCTTTCCGTCATAGGAACAGCTTTGGGAGAAAGAGTGTATTCTTTCTGGGTTTATTGATTTTCCCTTGACATACTATGTATCAAGATGTTAAACTTTTGAACTAAGGAGATGGTTTCGTTAAAGCTGGTGAGCGGCTTCGGCTTACGGCGAATGTTCTGTCAAGATTGTATTGATAGTTGTGGTAGGTCGGGTATGGTGGGATACCTACCCGACAATTGGCGTAACGAACTTAGTCGGGTAGTCTTGTGGACATACCCGACCTACGATTATGTAACCCGTCAAACCAAAATTGACTAGCTCAAAACCTAAATAAGAAAGAGGGGGTTTGGGGGAGAAAGGCTTGTCTCCCCCAAAATAGAGATGAAACAACAACTGGCAATCGCAGCATTACTCATTGTTTTAGTCGTCGCAGGCTGCATCAACAAAACTGCGATGGAAAACGAAGTCGTAGGGGAGAAACAGGGCGTACCGATGATTTTCACAGCGGAAGAAGCGAATTTGTACGAACACAACAAGGTTATAGGCAAAATACCAGTAGGCACGAAAGTATACATGGTACGCAAAGGCAACCCGTGGTGTATTATTGATGTACCGATAGAGCAGTATGAGATGTCGGTCAGAGGCGCAGTCAGTGCTGATGTGTTGGCACCCGCGAAGAGCACTCCGAGCATTATGGAACAGGTGGAAACGCCGGCGGTAAGTCCGACTTATGATGCTATGCGGGAGAAACTCTGGTCAGAATTTTTCCCGGAAACGGGAATCAATGCTATCGTCTGCACAGAGGACACCGTCTGGCTCGGCACGGATTCAGGATTGATAAAATTTGCAGCGGATTCGCCAAAACAGTGTGCCAAATACGATGCATCCGATGGATTGCTCGACGACGATGTGTTATCTATCGGGCTTTATAAGGATGAAGTTTGGGTTGGCACTTATATCGGTTTGAGTCGGTTTGAGAACGGCGATTTTATAAATTATAGGATGTCCGACGGACTGCTCAAGGGCGCTGTCATGGCGATTGATGTCAACGATAAATATGTTTGGTTCGGACTCGACACGGGACTCAGCAAATTCAACAAAACCACTGAGGAGTTCGAGAACTACCGTCGTCATGGAGGCTGGAGTCCAGAATCCGGTAGCGGAAGCGCGCCAACATCATCAAAAGGTGCCATCTATGCCGATGCGATTAAAATTGAGGGAGATATGCTTTGGCATGCCGCCTTCAACCTCAGCCTGATGACGAAAGAAGGCAGAGACATCCAGACTTATAGCTGCGGAAATGGGCTTATTCATTCCCGCGTCGTTGATTTCGCAATAGACGGAGATGCCATCTGGTGCAGTACCCTCTGGGGACTCACTAAGCTGAACAAAAACAACGATAAATACAAACAGTACAACCTGATATGGGGGGCAAAAGGCAGAGAGAATCCGATGATAGCATCCGCCAAAGATGGCGATTCACTCTGGATAGCGTTGAGAGATGGGATGTGCCGATTCGATACGAAAAAGGAGAAATTCGTCACGTACTACGCCGCGTGGGATATGTTCGGCGGGCGATATATCTCCACTCTCGCCTCAGACGCTAATTACCTCTGGGTAGGAACTGCTGAAGGATTGTGGCGGATGGACAAATCCGTCACTGAAATTATTTCAGACGAGGGTTTGGTAGGCGACTTTGAAAGCAGAGGGCGCATCTTAGCGCGTGGATGGTGAATGAAGCCAAAAGTCTCCCGGTCAGGGAGATACTGCACAGTTATTGACGACACAGTAGGTGCTAACGGAACTGCAACCTCGCTCCGTAACGACTATGTCGCGCCTGACTACAAAGAACACTATCTGTCGCATTTCTCAGCGAACATCTCGTCTATGGACATCACGGAATACGACGGAATTACCTTCTCCATCAAAGCCGAACCCGCTGTACAATTCAAGGCGGACATCGGTGAAATCAATGAAACCTGGTCAATCGGCAGGTGGAGCGTACCCAAAAACTGGATGCAGGTTAAAGTACCGTTTGAACAATTCCGCGTACACTCACAGGGTTCAGGCAACAGAATCATCGAACTACACGCTCTCAATCGCCTGAGTTTTGGCGTACAACGCTCATCAAACCTTGGTTCCAAACCTGCGCCCGGCGAGAAGGGTAAAGTTTGGATAGATGAGATTCGTTTTTATAAAAACGACGATGTCGCCAAAATCGCCAGGCGGTAGGTGAATGGATTGACGATTGACGATTGAAGATTGTCTATTGAAAAAAGGAGAGCAGGCGAAGCCTCTGTTTCTATAAGTTAGGCAAGTAAACGAATCACAAAAGGGGACTGGGGGATAAGGTAGTGGGGGGGCTCTGTCCCGTTCAGTAGCTATCCCCCCAAAAAAGAGTTAAAGCAGATGAGCGGCCACTTCCTCCCCACCTGATTCTCCGATGAAGCCCGACGCCTTCGGCTTACGGCGAATCAGATGGGGTTCCCGTGGCTAGGGTTCAGGCACATAATAGGAAAGAGGAGGTTCTGTGGGAGAAATTTGTTTCCGCCGCTAAATCGGAATTGCGGCGAAAACAGAGAAAGGAAACCTGTCTCCCCCAAAATAAAGATGAAGAATTCAAGCATCATATTTCTAATTATCTTTTTGGTATTCGCAAATTTTAGTTGTTCTTACTTGAGCCGCACACAGAAAGGTGCAGCTATCGGCACTACTACCGGAGGGGTAGTCGGAGGAGTAATTGGAAGGAAAGCCGGAAATACCGCCGTAGGAGCCATCTTAGGTGCTGCTGTCGGTGGAGCGGCTGGCGTTTATATCGGCAAATACATGGATAAACAAGCTGCCGAGATGGAAGAGGAAATAGAAGACGCCAAGGTAGAGCGAGTAGGCGAGGGAATTGACATTACCTTCGATTCCGGACTTCTTTTCGATGTGAACAAAGCTGCTCTGAAACCTCAGACCAAAGTAAATCTCAATAAACTCTCGGAAATTCTGACAAAGTATGCGGAAACGAATATCCTGATTGAAGGGCATACCGATTCGACAGGTTCTGAAGAACACAATCTTGAGCTTTCAAGGAGGCGTGCCCAATCGGTAGCTAACTATCTCGCTGGACTTGGAGTTAATGCCATCCGGTTTACAATCATGGGGTATGGGGAGTCTCAGCCAGTCACCACGAACGACACAGATGAGGGACGTCAGGTAAACCGGCGAGTGGAAATTGCTGTCATGGCAAACGACAAACTGAAAGAAATTGCTAAAGCTAATGCAGGGTAAAAAGAGAGTAGCTCATCTGAACGCTACGCCTTCCCAATGGGGGGTTGTATAGTTGAAAAAAGAAATAAACCGCCGAGAATTTCTTCAGTGTGTGCTTGTAGCGGCGGGAACGTGTTTAGCATCGAAAGCATTTGCCGCGCCGGTTTATCGTGGCAAAATTGACCCGACGAAACCGATTACACATCTACCGCGCAAGAGAGAAGTGACGTATACGGAAGCCAGATATTATCGTACCGTTGGCAACAGAGTACAGTGCATATTATGTCCTGAATACTGCATGCTTGAAGATGGAGAAGTAGGTTATTGCAGGGTTCGGGTAAATCGCCGGCGAAAACTTTACAGCACCGTCTACGGCGCGCCATGTAGTATCGCCTTGCACCCGATAGAGCAAGGGCCAATTTTTCACGCCTATCCGGGCGCTCGATGTTTCGCCATTGCGACTGCCGGGTGCAACTTGCGCTGTAGGTATTGTCAAAATTGGCAGATGAGCCAGTTTTCGGCGCATGAGACGGAAAACTACGATATGCCGCCGGAATCCCTTGTAAAACTTGCCATGGCAGAGAACTGCGATGCTGTGGTTTTCACGTATACGGAACCGATAGTTTTCGCAGAATACGCCATAGACGTAGCGATAGAAGCAAGAAAAAATGGGCTAAAGACGGTGATGGTAACCGCCGGATATATTGACCCGGAGCCGATGAAAGAATTTTGTTCGTATTTTGACGTAGTGAGAGTTGACTTGAAGGGATTTACGGAGAAGTTCTACGAAAAGGTTGTCGGGGGGAAACTTCAACCCATACTCATGGCTTTAGAAGCAGCATACCAAACAACAGCATGGGTTGAGGTTGTAACCCTGCTTGTCCCAAATTACAACGACAGCGAAGAAGAGGTTAGCGGAATGAGTAGGTGGATTGTCGAACATCTGAGCGATGAAGTGCCGTTGCATTTAATGCGTTTCTTTCCCGCCTACAAGATGCGCAATTTTCCTCCGACGCCGGAAAAGACTTTGCTCGCTGCCCACAAAGCCGCTCGCAGAACAGGTTTGAAGTACGTCTATATCGACAATTGGCCCGATGAGAGGAACATGGCACAGCATACCTATTGTCCCAAATGCAAAAAACGCATCGTTACCAGAGTGAGCTACCTCGCCGTAACTGAATATCACATCGTTGATGGCAAATGTGAGTTCTGCGGTAAACCAATCGCGGGAAGGTGGGGATAGTAGAACATGCCGCTGGCTTGCCAGGAGTGCAAAAATCAGCGAAGCGTATTTTTGCAAACACGAATTTGGGGAAGCAAATAAGCCGTAAGTCTTTTGATTACGGCTTATTTATTTTACAGACGATTTTGGGTTGATTTTTTCGTTGGAATCTGCTATAATTTTTAAAATTGATAGCAGTGCGTTTTTTTTATCCGTAGCGCTATAGGGGGTTTTAGTCAAGAATGCACAAACAACCAGAAACCAATGGAATCAAGAATCTTGTAGAAACTTATGGTTTGCGGGACATTCCGCTTCCTGCAGTGGATACAGCAAACTTATTACAACCTCACCTGCAACGTCTGAATACTCAGGTAAAACACCGTCCAAAAATAGAGACAATTTTCAACCCGCAAAGTCAGCCTGCGTGGTATGTTCAGGTCAAACAGCCGGGCGTTTGGTACAAACCGGCACTACGCGATAAACGTCGAATGCACCTACCGAACTATCGCAGGATTTATGTTTAACATCAGGTTAAGTTTCTGAATTCGACAATGTTGAGATGTGAATTTTTTCATATAAGTGAGGAATAAATGGACTACAGAAGAATTATCCCATGTTTAGACGTAAAAGACGGACGTTTGGTCAAAGGCATTCATTTTGTAGATTTGAAGGATGTAGCTGACCCGGCGGAAAACGGCGCAGCCTATAGCGAGGCGGGTGCGGACGAATTGGTATTCTTGGACATCACAGCAACGCTTGAAAAGAGAAAAACGCTGGTTGATGCTGTAAAGAGAACGCTTGAAAGAATCTCCGTGCCCTTGACAGTCGGCGGAGGAATTGGAAGTATTCAAAACATTCAAGATTTAATGGACGTCGGCGTATCCAAAGTATCCATCAACACAGCCGCAGTGCGAAATCCAGATTTTGTCAAGGAAGCGGCAACAGAATTCGGCAGCGACAACATCGTCGTCGCCATTGATACACGCAGTTCATCCCAAGTGCCATCAGGTTTTGAAGTGGTGGTAAGTGGCGGAACAAAGCCCACAGGAATTGACGCTGTTGAATGGGCGAAAAAGGTCGAAAATTTGGGTACTGGCACAATCTTGCCGACGAGCATGGACGCAGACGGGACACAAGCCGGATACGACATTCCGATGACAAGGGCGATAGCTGATGCGGTGAGTTTGCCCGTAATTGCATCGGGTGGCGCAGGAACACTTGAACACCTCTACGAAGCTATCACCGAAGCACACGCAGACGCTGTCCTCGTCGCGTCAATCGCGCACTATGGAACATATACGATTAAACAGATGAAAGAATACTTAGCCGAACGGGGAATTCCTGTGAAATTGTGAAATTACATAGAAACCATGTTGTCAAAAAACCTGGTTTCTGATAGGAGATGTTAATAATGGTAAAAATAGGCACTATTGGAATTGGTTTTATGGGAATGATACACTATTACGCCACCAAAAAGGTAGAGGGTGGTGAAGTTGTCGCAATCTGCACTCGCAATCCAAAGAAACTGGCGGGAGATTGGCGTGACATCCAAGGCAATTTTGGACCAAGAGGTAGCATCGAGGATTTGTCGGGTATTCGCAAATACAACAAGATAGAGGACATCCTTGCTGATGATGATATTGATATGTTTGACCTTTGCTTGCCCACCCACCTTCATAAAGAAATAACCATTGCGTGTTTGAAAGCCGGCAAACACGTATTAGTTGAAAAACCGATTGCCCTCAACCTCGAAGACGCCGATGAGATGGTTGCCGTTGCTTCTGAAGCGGGAAAATACCTGATGGTAGGGCATGTGTTGCCTTTCTTCCCTGAGTTCGCCTGTGCGAAAAAGATTGTGGAAAGCGGCGAATACGGAAAGTTGCAGGGCGCGCATTTCAAACGCATCATCTCACAGCCAACCTGGTCAGAAGATATTGCCAGCCCTGAGAAGACAGGCGGCCCGGGAATTGATTTGCATATTCACGACACGCACTTCATTCAACTGATTTGCGGGATGCCAGACAAGGTTTTTTCACGCGGAATATTAGCGGATGGCAAATATGTAACTTACGCGTCAACGCATTACATCTACGATGATAAGGAAGATTTATGCATTACATGCGCATCAGGTGCTATCTCCCAGGCGGGTAGGGCGTTTGCACACGGCTATGAGATTTATCTTGAAGAAGCTACCCTGTTGTTCGAGTTTGCCACCTTGGGCAATGAGCCGGTTACTTCCATGCCGGTGACGTTATTAGATTCCGATGGGGAAGTACACCATCCAGACTTAGGAGAAGTTGACCCGATTGATTCTTTCACCGATGAAATCCAATACGCGGTGGACGCTATCCGAAAGGACGAAGAACCGGTGGCGCTTTCTGGAGAAGGCGCGGCTGGCGCGTTGCTTTTATGTCACAAGGAAGCAGAATCGGTGAAAACAGGTGATGCTGTGAGAGTAAAGTAGACTTTTCTCGCAACGAAATCTCTTGCCAAAGGGTGGCAGGAAAGGAAGGGGAGCGCAAGCGACGGTTTACTTCGTAGGCGCAACCCTGTGTGGTCAGCCGTACCACTGAACCTAAGACGAACACAGGAGGCAGGTTCACTCTTTCGCCTTCCACCTTTCCCCTTTCAGAAGGGGGGGATGTAATGAACATTGAAGTAAAACTTTTTGCTGGTTTAGCCAAATTTCTTCCAGAAGGTTCCAGGGGCAAAAGCACTATTTTATCTGTTCCCGAAGGCACGACAGTAAAGGGCGTTTTGGAACAACTGAGCATTTCTCCCAAAATGGTTCATTTGATTTTCGTCAACGCAGTTCACAGAAAAATTGACCACGTTCTAAAGGAATCGGATTTATTGAGCATCTTCCCTGCTATCGCGGGAGGGTAGGTGATGAAGGGCGATGAACTTGCAAAACAAAAACTCTAAAGCACCTAACAACAATTTATACTAAGGAGAAGGATGATGAAAACAATTAGAGCTGCGGTAGCAGGCTTAGGTTCGATGGGAACGGGACATCACTGTGAAATGTTGTCAAGATTGGAAGGTTTTGAGTTGGTGGCGGGTTACGATATTGTTTCTGAGCGGTTGAAAAAGGTTCAGGAAAAATATGGTTTTATGCCGTATTCGGATTGGAAGGAATTTCTCGCGTGCAGGCGGATTGAACTTGTCACGATAGCGACGCCGTCAAGTTTTCACGCGCCGATGGCGATTGACGCTTTAAAGGCTGGCAAGCATGTCATCGTGGAAAAACCGATGTGCATAAACGCGCAGGAAGCGGATGCGATGATTGAAACGGCTAAAAAGAAGGGGAAGATGTTGAGTGTGTTTCAAAATCGCCGGTGGGATTCGGGGCACCTGACGGTGAAGAAAGCTGTAGAAGATGAGTTGTTAGGAAAAATCTATTCGATAAAGATGGTGAGTATGGGTTACAGCCGTTTGATGTTGACTTATGGTGTAAAAGAGTTCCGTCCGCATTGGCGTTCAGAGAAGAAATACGGGGGCGGAGTTTTGTTTGATTTTGGCGCGCATTCTATTGACCAACTTTGCCGGTTGGTTAAGAGCAAACCGGTTGACGTATACGGGCATTTGGAAAGCCGGCTATGGAGTGACGAGGTAGATACTTCATTTTTGGCGATTATCCGCTTTGAAAACGGCGTAGTAGCGCAGATGGAAAACAGCCATACTTCTCCGCTTGGGTTTGGCGGCACGCACATCGTCGGAACCAAAGGCGCATTGTCGGGCAAACATGTTAAAATCATTGAGGATGGCGAGGAGAAGGAATTTGACCTGGAACCTGTACAAGGGAGTTGGGACGAATACTATCAAAATATCCACGCTGTATTGGCTGAAGATGCTGAACTGATTGTGAAACCTGAACAGGTGCGAGTGGTGATGCAGATTATGGACGCTATCAGGGAATCGAATGAGACAAAACAAGTGGTGAAAATTAGCTAAGAACACGAGTTTTGCAGTTAGCTCGTAGAACGTGCAGCCTTGCTCGTTGAAACGGCGGACGAAGCGAGAAAACAAGCTGGCAGCCCGTAGCGAAGCGAAGGGGCGAAGCGGCTTTTCATGTTCTACTTCTCCCGTAAGCGCAAAACTCGTATAAGAACACGATTCTGTCGCTTATTTTTGAGGTAGGTAGAACGTGCGGTTCGCTTGTTTTTAGCATTTAGACATCGTGGGAACAAACTGGCAGCATGTTTTACTTGTCTAATTGGAAGGAGAAGCATTGGAAAAGATAGCAGTTTTACCCGGAGACGGTATTGGAGTGGAAGTAACTACGGCAGCGGTTAAGGTACTCAACGCTGTCGGCAAAAAATACGGACATGATTTTGAATACGAATACGCTTTAGTGGGAGGCACTGCGGTTGATGAGATAGGAACTGCACTTCCCGATGAGACGCTGGAGTTGTGCAGAAAGAGTACGGCGATTTTGTTTGGAGCGGCGGGCGGGCCGAAATGGGATTATTTGCCGAGTGCGCAACGAGTTGAACGGGCGTTGGCTAAGATTAGAAAGGAACTTGACCTTTTTGTGAATTTGCGCCCGATGAAAGTCAGAAAATCACTGGCTCCGGCGTTACCGATAAAAGACGAACTTATAGGCGATGGGCTGGATTTTGTCGTGATTCGAGAACTGACGGGAGGGCTTTACTACGGTGAGCCAAGGGGGGTTTTCAAAGAACCTGACGGCGGCGAAAAGGGTGTCAACACTTTAGTCTACACGACTCATGAAATCGAAAGGGTTACCAGAGTTGCCTTTGGATTAGCGCGCACTCGTTCAAAAAAGGTAACTTCTATCGCAAAGGAGAACATGCTGGATAGCTCACGGCTCTGGCGAGACGTGGTAAGCAAAGTGGCCGAGGAATATCCAGATGTAGAAATTGACCACATGCTGATAGATGCCGCTACATACCATCTCATAATCAATCCCGGTCAGTTTGATGTCATCGTTACGGGCAACCTGTTCGGCGATATTCTGACGGACGAGGCAGCCGCGCTTGTCGGCTCGCTGGGAATGTGCCCGTCAGCGAGCTACGGAATAGGCAAACAGGGATTGTATGAACCGATACACGGCACAGCGCCAGACATTAAAGGGAGAAACATAGCGAACCCCATCGGTGCAATCCTATCAGCGGCGCTGCTGCTGGAACATTCCTTCGATATGACGGAGGAAGCAAGCGCCATCAACAACGCTGTTGATAAGGTAATTGAAAAAGGCTACCGCACGACAGATATAGCCCTCGAAGAGGAAAACACAGTTGGCACGGAGGAGATGACTGAATTAATCATTGCAGAACTTTTAGCGAAGTAGTGCTCTGTTGACTTAATTCTGAATAACATATCGTGGATTTAGCAATCCACTCAGAGCATCTGTCGCCCGCCGCTCCCGCTGGATTTAGCAATCCAGCGGGGCTCGTTCAAAACTGAATCAACTGTCTCTGTCTTGAATAGGTGTAACCGTTATTCAAGACAAAAGAGCAGTAGTGCTCTGTTGCTTTTATTTCGACTAACGAAATGTTTTTGCGGTGGATTTGCCAATCCACCGCGAGCACCCAACACCGCTCGTTCTGGATTGGCAAATCCAGAACAAATCTGTCAATCAGAGTAACAATGTAGTAAAACTTACTCAAAATGAATAGACAAAAATTAAAATGGATAGGTTTTGTATTTATCGGCATTTTAGTTCTATGTGCGATTTGCTTTGTCGGTTGCGGCAAACCCGATAAGTCGCAACAGGAAGAATTTACACATCACAGCAGTCTTGGCATCAGTTATCTTAACCAAGAGAAATACGATGATGCCGTAGCAGAATTTCGGGAATCCCTAAAAATCAAACCCAAGCATTTGCCTACCGTCATCAATCTTGGATTAAGTTATCACCATAATTTCAAGTATGACGAGGCTGAAGAGGTTTTTAAGATGGCGTTGGAGATTGACGCAGATGAGCCGTATTCTCACTACAACCTCGGCTGGATTTACAACGCACGGGGCGAACACGATAAAGCTGTGGTGGAGTTTGAAAAGGTAGCCTCAATGGAGGGACAGAGAGCTGGCGGGACGGAGACCGCCGCTACTACGATTGACCCGGCGGTTTTGTACAATCTTGGTACGACATATCTGAAACAAGGCAAGTTTGACAAAGCCGCTGAACAATTCAGAAAGGTTATCAAGTTATACCCTGACAGCGCGCCCGCATACTATAGTTTGGGCATAGCGCTCAGGAATACGGGAAAAAGGGATGAGGCAAAGGAGGTACTCGCAAAATTTCAACAACTCAAAAGCGCCGGGTTAGCCGGTTCCGAGAGGGAAAAATACCTGAAAGAGGGGAAATATCTCGAACCGATAGTAACACTCGAAGAAGTACCTCAGAAGGTTGTACAAGAGCCGGCTAAAGTATATTTTGTTGACATCACAGAAAACGCTGGTTTGACTCGCCTCCGGGATGCGGAAACTGAGTTTTCACAGCATTTAGGTTCAGGCGTAGCATTTGCTGATTATGATAACGACGGACATCTTGACCTTTACGTTACAAATATCGGGGCTAACGTCCTTTATCGCAACAACGGCAACGGAACTTTCACAGATGTTACCTCCCA
>CAZRLY010000028.1:0-28284 GCA_964601015.1 uncultured bacterium | reverse complement strand
ACCTACCCATTTTTAGTCTTTCATAAAAGGATACCATGACTTATCACCAAAATCCAGAAGAATATACAAAAAAACAAAAGGGATTAAAGTTTTCTGTATCATTTTTTCTCCTTCGTATCAAAATTACCACAGACTGTGTATTGGAAGATAAACAGAATGGTACTTGGGCTTGTTAGCGAATTGTCGCAGAAACTTGTCTTGAGCAAAGTAGATGGAAATGGCAAAGATATTGCATATACTAACACCCACTAATGAATGATATTGCAGATTGATGTAAGGCACGGGTTTTTATTCATTTTTGCCTTGACAAATCTTTAACGAAATGATATAATGTAACTACACATTTGTTAAGTAGCTTTCGCTATGCCGTGCAAAAAAAGGGAAAAAACACTGTTTGAAGGGAGATAAAAATGTTTCGCACTGAACATTACCGAACATTGTTAAAAATCTGGTTAGCAGAATACCACAAATTGCATCAAAATAAATCAGACGATACTCACAAGCTCTTATACCTTAAAGCAAAACTGAGCGAATATATACTCAAGCAAGCCTCAGAAGCTAAAAGGTATTCTTCCGTAGCGCCGGTACAGCTTTTTTGAGCGTGTTGGAACAGAAACCACCTTCTGACACTATAAAATATCACTCCACATCTCTGTTCACTATCCGCCCTGAACCTCCACCCTTGAACTCCCGTCTCCTGTTTTTCTAACAGCGATGCGCACGGGTATGCGGCGAGTTACTTCACCGATGTGGCTGATGACGACGATACTCGTGCCTGATAAGCGCAAACCTTCCAGAGCAGAGATTGCAACGTCAAGTGTTTCAGTGTCCAGCGTACCGAATCCTTCGTCGAGGAAGAGCGAATCAATTTGCGTACGCCCTTTGCTGAGTTCTGAAAGTGCCAGGGCGAGTGAAAGACTGGTCAAAAATGATTCGCCGCCTGACAGCGTTTCCACCGGGCGTTCTTCGCCAGCGTTCCATTTATCAATAACCACCATCTCCTTCATATCCTTGACTTTGAGCATGTAGCGATGGGTCAAATCGTCCAGTTGTTTGTTGGCAAAGCGAACCATCAGGTCAAACATGCTCTTCAACGCAAAGTCTCGGAGGGCATTGTGCGGTTTGTCAATACATTCGTTCAATTTAAGCCACCGGTCGCGTTCTTTCTCCGTCGCTTTTAACGCAACTTCTCGCTCTTGACGCAATGCTAAATTTTTCTGTAGTTCCCCAATGCTTCGTTCAATCCCACCTTTTTGATTATTCAGATTGTCGATGGATTTCTCAATCTCACTCTCTCGCCTGCGGATTCTCGGTAATTCTTCCGAGTCAAAATCTTTTTCCATAAACGCTTTTGAAAGGTTGTTGATGTGCTCTTTGAGGGCGTGCATCCTTTGACGATAATCGATTATCTCCCTATTCTTTTCTTCAATCGCAGACATATATGCCCGCTGGTGTTCTTCAGCAGAAACGAAATTAGCAGACGTTAGCGCCACCCTGTATTCTTCCTCCGCTTTACAGAACGATTTGCGCGCATATTCACGGTGTTTTACCGCTTCATCCAAGCTGGTTTGCGCACGGGTAAGCAAGCCCGTCTGCTTTTGCAAATCGTCCTCCAATTGTTCTCTCCTGTCTGATTTTTTTTGCAATTCCTTCTCTAAATTCTGACGTGCATCCACGGCCTTCAAACCGCCTGTCTTCTCCTTCGCCTGGCTCAATAACTGTTCCCCTCTCTTTCTGTACTGATTTGCCTGGGCGATAAAGTTTGCAAGGCGCGCCCTCTCTTGAGCAAGGTTGTTTTCATCGTTTTCAAGCAGTGTTATCAATTTTGCTAAAATTGGGAGATTCTCAGCCAGACTATCCCTGTGCAGTTTAACTGCGGAAATGCGCTTCTGGAACATCTCCAACCCATCGGAGGGAGATGCGGCTCTAAATTCCTCAGGTATCGCACTCCAAAATCTATCTGCGGTTTGGGCAATCTCATCTCTCAGGCGTTGTATATCCTCTGCCAGTCTGTGAATCTTCTGCGCGATGCCGTTTAGAATCTCATCTGTGTTCTCTGTTTGCGTCTGGATGTTTTCCAGCTTGACGGCTAACATTTGCAGTCTGTTTTCCGCCCTTGTTTGACTGTCAGTAGCGGTGCGGATATTTTTTAAGCAGGTTTCAGCCTTTTGGATGTTAGCTTCGACAATGTCTGAAGAAATCACTTCTCCCTCGTATTGCCACAGTTTATGCGCCTCTTCTATCCTGCCTTCTAACTTTTCAATCTCTTCATGGATGTCAGACAGATTTGACTCAAGGTTTGCCTTGCTTGCTTCCAGAATGGTTTTTTGCCTTTCGAGTACGTTCATATTCGCTTGCAGTTTCCTGCGTTCTTCACGAGTTTTATCCAGCTTTTCGCGTACGTCCTTGATGAGTTTTTCCTCTTCAACCTCCTCTTTGTCCGCCCAGGGGTGTTCCTTCGCTCCGCATACGGGACATGGCTCATTCTCTCTCAAGAGTTCTTTGCGCAACAGTACAACCTGCCCTGCAATCATGGCATATTTTTCCTCTGCCTCGAAGCGTTTCACCCTCTCATCAGCGGTTTGGAGTTCTTTGCCCTTCACCTCGATATCGACGATGATGTCATCCAGTTTTTGCAGCCCTTCAGAAAGTTGTTTGTGATATTCCTCCGCCTTCGAGGAACTTGCCTCCAGTCCTTCGCTGGCGTTTTCATAATCTTTTGCGACATCTCGGAGGCTTTCAGCAAGGTTTTTGCGGTTTTCCCAATCTTCCGCACTCCCCTCTTCCAGCAGCGCACTTAGACTTTCCGTCGCCATTTCGTGAGCTTCAGCAGCTTTGGCTCTATCATCTTCCAGTGTTGTTCTCTCTTGTTGTAATTTTTTTAGCTTATTCTGTGATACTTCCTGTCTCCTCTTTTCCCCCTCCAGTTCAGTTGATGTACCGCTGAGAGATTTTTCCAAATTATCCAGACTGTTGGCGATTACTTTTGCCTCTGCGAACAGTTCGTCGCTGTTCTCAGGTAATGGGTTAGCTCTCAGAAAATTCTCGGCGGTTTCAATATCCCGTTCAAGTGCATTCTTCTTGCGGCTGTTGGATTCGATGGACGCATCCAAATCAGCAATCGCATCTCTGGATTCAATTATGTCCGCCTGTCGCTTATTTGCTTCGCTGAATTGCCCCTGAGCTTCACCTTCCATCCGTTCGGCAGCTCTGAAATCTTCAAATTTTTCTTTGCTCTCTTCCGTAGCTCGCTTCCAATCCCCGTCCGCCGATTCAAAAAGTACCTTGCTTTCTTCGTAATCCCTTTGAGAACTATCCAACGATTTTTGCGTCCTTTGGATAGCAATCTCGGCTTTTTCCAGATTCTCTTTTTCCGTTTCAAAAGCCACCGCTTCCGAGTGAATATCAGCCGCTCTGCGAGCTCGATTAATTTCCTCCTCCAACTGAGAGATTTTCTTCTCTTGTTCTTCCAATAATGTCATCTGCTCTTTAGCTTTGGCAAGCTGTTCGTGTTTACCTACCCTTTGTTCTTCCTGTGTTCTTTCGAGGGCGATTTGCTGCTTCTCTTTGTTGAGTTTTTCCAACTCCTCATCTACCTCCGCCAACCGACTCCTTGCAGAGACAATCTCTTCAACGTTAACCTGCTGGACAGACTCCAACACTTTCTCCGCCTGCCCGTAATCGCTCTCAACCTGTTTTACCTTGTCGCTCAAAACTGCCCGTAGGCGTTCGTAAAAATCCATCCCCGTCGTCGCTTCCAGTATTTCTCGTTTCCTCTCAGGTTCAGCTTTCAGAAAAGCGGCAAACTGCCCCTGCGCCAACATAACCGAACGGTTAAAGGCGGTAAAATCCAACCCTAAAATTTGGGTAACTGCATTTTCAACGGACATCTCCCGAATATCTTCAGCACGCCCGCGCGCAATCAATCGGTCAGTTATCAGTTCCCCGGTATCAGCATAGAGCAATTTCGCTGTTTGCCTTAAAGTTCCAGTCCTGCTGCGTCTGACGCTCCACTCAGCAAGATACGGCTTGCTATTTGCCTCGAATAACACCTCAGAAAAGCCTTCAGTCGAACCTTGAGTGAGCAAGTTTGTAACGTTCCTGCTGCCCTTCCCTCCCAGACGCGGTGTCTTGTTGTACAACGCAACGCACAGGGCGTCCAACAATGTCGTCTTCCCCGAACCAGTCGGGCCTGTTATTGCCAGCAGGGAAGCGTCACTCAACGGGCGTGCTTGAAAATTTAACTTTATCTCCCTTTTGAAGCTGTTTAAATTTTTAAGTCGTAGTTTTAGTAATTTCATAGACTTTCTCCTTGTTAGAATCTCTTCAGTCACGCTCTTCTGTAGATGCCAAATCCAACAATTCTTTAAACGTCGCCATCAATTCTCCCAGTCCTTCATCCGGCGTGTCACCATATTTGCCTCCATAAAATTCTGCGAGAATATCTTCAGGCGATTTAGCAGATATTTCCTCTGCCGACATCACATCCCCCCCGTCCCGTTCAACGAACTGCGTTCGCACGACTAATACCTCCCCGTCGCGTTCGGCGAAGGCGTTGCGAATCACATCTCCTGCGCCGATAACTGGCGTTTCCACGTTCATCTTCACCTCAATGTATTTTCCTTTCCAATCGTTCAACTTTGACCGCGCTTCTGACAGGATTTCATTGAAACTTCCAACCACTCTACACAATTCCTGAAAAACCGGGACGATTACCTCCTCCAACTCTCCTGAACTGGAATCGAAAATGTATATTTTCTTGGCGTAAGTAGCTTCCTGAAAAGTCAACGGGAGGACAGAACCCGAATACATCACTGGATATTCCCTCCCCTTTATCTGCTGTGGGCGGTGTAGATGTCCCAGAGCGACGTAATCAACCTCTTCTGGAAAATCCACTGCTCGCACCCGCATTGTCCCGCCAACCAAAATCGTTCTTTCGGACTCGCCAGTTTCGCCTCCTTGGACGAAGAGATGTCCCATCAAAATTTTCGGAACTCCCGAGGGCATTTTTGCAACGCAGTGGTGATACAATTTTTTGACTGTTTCTCGATAGCGTGCCGCCCTTTCGATGTCGCCCTCAAACGAGACATGCGGGAGAATTTCACTCTCGGACAAATAGGGCACGGCGGCAATAGCTACAACGGCGTCATCCTTTTTTAGCGTTAAAAAGCATTCATCTACATTTTCAACAATTCCTACGACGTGAATGCGCCCCATTTTCAAAAACTCCCGCGGAGCGGCTAAACGTATCGCCGAGTCGTGATTCCCCGCGATAATCACTGCGGACGCGCTCGTCTCTTCGTACAAGCGAAACAAAAACTGATAGTACAAATCCGTAGATTCCGCTGATGGAAGCGCCGTGTCAAAAATATCGCCGGCAATTAATAACGCATCAATCTCCCTCTCCTCAATTATCTCCAGCAACCACTCTAAAAACTTGCGGTGTTCATCAACCCTGGAACGTTCGTACAATCTATGTCCGATATGCCAGTCGGATGTGTGAAGTATACGCATAGAAACTCCTTCCTACCTACCTACCTACCTACCTAAATTGCGAATTGGGAAAAGAATCTGTCCGCGGAGGTTGTCATATCCGAAATATCACTATTTATTATAATCTTGTCGGAGGTATTTGTCAATAGTTTTTTACAAAAGGGTGTAGAAGTTGACCAATTTGTCGCGAGCACTTTTTTATCTTGCAAAAGCCTCGCAGATGTGCTACAATTTGCTAAACTGTTGGTGAATGTTCAAACTGAAAGGAGAATAATGTCGCCAATGACAATGTCTAAGGTACTTTCTACAGCGCAGCAATTGCCAGTTGAATCTCAACTTCTCTTGGTCGAAGAACTACTAATGAGATTGCAGAAGGAAACTGCATCTGACATCAGAAAGGTAAATGGTGAAACTGAAACGCTTGATGTTTTATACGGTTTGACAGATGAGGAATTGCATACCTTAGAGGATGCGATGATGCCTGCTGATAAACAGCAACGCTTAACACAATTACTACGCAAAAACAATTCAGGAACAATCAGGGTAAAAGAAACCGAGGAGTTAGACGCCCTATTAGTCGAGTGCCAGCAAATATCTTTGCTGAAAGCTAAAGCCATCTTGACTCTCCAACAAAGGGAAAGTTTAAGGCGATTTTGGGTATCTGCGAACCGGCATCCGCCTGATTAAAAATCAGAAAAACGCCACAGAGAAACCTAAAAAATGCGCTTTTAAACACCCATTTTGAAAATATCTGAGGGGGGATTTGAAATGCCGTACTGTTACTATTGCGGTAGTTCTATGCATAGCTCTCGCGCGTGTGGTATGAAACAACTTGATAATCTGGCTGATATGCGAAGCAGGGCGGCAAACGCCATAGAGAGCCTGGGGCGCAGTTCGTGGGAACAGGTTGACATATTAATCAGCGAACACAATAGATTTGTTGAGGCGCAAGGGCGTTTAGAGGAGACAATGGCGGGCGATGCCACCTACGAACTATCAATATCCGCTGCAACATCCATCAATCCAGTGACAGAGGCACTCTCCGAACTCACAAGCCAATTTAGACCAACCCATGATGAGGCGATGTGGGAAGCAGAGCAGCAAACCCACATTTTGACGGGAATTCACGACGTGACGGAAAATTCACGAGGGGCTGAAGCTGAGGAGTTATTGAGCATGGGCAGGGAAAGTCTGAGAGCAGGCATGGTGGACGAAGCGTTGGATTTGCTCGAAAAGTCTATTGAGAAGAACCCAGTGGATTATCGCGCTTATGTTGCGATGGGCTACGCTTACATTGAGAAAGATGAGCCAGAAAGCGCGCTTGACAGATTTGAATATGCCCTTAGAAACGCACGTACAGAAGGTTATCAAACTCGCGCATTATTACTCATCGCAAGGATGAAATACATCACGGGGGATTTTGCAGAAGCAGTTCAGATAACCAGAACAATTGTGAATGCTCACCCCGACGATACCGATGCACACTACAGGTTGGCGGGCTATTATGCGTCAAACAGCGAAGCGAGCGAAGCTATCAGTTGTCTGCAATATCTAATAGAAGGTGGCGAAACAATAACAGACAACACTATTAAGGCTGATAGAAACTATTTTGTAAAAGCGCAAATCGGCATGGAATTTTCAAACAGACGCTATGACATCAATTCATTTCTCCAAAAACTTCTACAAAAAGAAAGAGAATTGTCTAAAGAAGCGATACAAAATGCCCAAGTAGCAATTGAGAAGGCGCAGGAATGGCACATTGATTTGAATTTTGCCGAAAGCGAACTTGCAAAAGCTGAACTCCAATTTGAGACGCAAAGTTACTTCGGCTATCAAGACGCTCAACCTCCGGCGCGTGAAACGGCAACAGAAGCTAACGACGCTAAACTAAAACAACAAAAGCGGATGCGCGCTGAAGCGCGACGTGCTATGAAGGCTGCTCAAAACGAACTTAAGGATGTCAAAGACGCTTTACAGAAACTGACGGAACCACAGAAACAGTTGGAAACGTCGTTTGACCCAAACGAACGGTTTCAAACAGGTGTAAATAAGTTCGCTGAATCACGACGCCATTTTGATACTGATACATATTCGGGATACATACAAGCGTACAAAAACGCCAAAGTAGCTCAAGACATCGCCGCCGAAGTCAGTGCCAGTCTTAAACAATATGGGCAAATGCGCGCTGATGCACAAAGCACTATCGAGGACGCTCAAAACGAGATTAACGATGCTGAAAGTGCTTTACGAAAACTGATGGAACCACGGAGGCAGTTGGGAACACTGTACAACCCAAACGAACAATGTCAAATAGCCAAAGATAAGCTCGCTGAAGCACAAAGATGTTTTGATTTGGATATATATTCGGAATACCTGCAATCGCAAAAAAACGCTAAAGAAGCTAAGGACATCGCCACCGACATCAATGAGCAAATAGCCGCATTTCACAAAATACGAGAAGATGCTCAAAAGGCAATTGACGCCGCCGCATCAGTTTTACACCGCATCAAACAGGCATCTGAGCAACAAGCTGCGCCGGATAAATACCAAACGGCACAGGAAAGGTTGAGGGCAGCGCGTGACTTTTTCAAGTTGGCAACTAAGTCAGGATGTTCACGGGCATATAGGATTGCAACGCGGGTTGAAACCCTCGCTAATGAAATTCGTGAGCAAGCAAAGGGTTGGGCTGAACTCAGGCAATTTCGGGAAAAAGCGCAAAGCGCAATTGCGACTGCTGAAAACACCTTGCAGATGCTTCGTTCTAAAAAGAAAGCACAATATGTGCTGAGTGAATTGGAAGAAGTACAGGAAAAATTAAACCAAGCGCATAGTAGGTTTGAACGGAATACACGTCAAGGGTATGTTGAAGCGACTAAAATTGCGACAGAAGTTGGTGGTACTTCCAATTCATCCGACATTAACAAAGTTAACCGCCTGGCAGAGCAACGTAAGTTAAAATACGGTTCAAAAGGTATTGAAGGCATTAAAAATGCTTTTAAAATGGGGTTTAAAATTGGCGCAGGAGGGCTTATTGCCGGTTTGATTTTGGGGGTTGAGAGGATGGATTCGCCTGAAGGAGCAGTGTGGGGGGGGATATTCGGCTTTTTAGGCGGTTTTTTAATTGGTCTTCTCATTAAGTAATTTACAAGGGGGGGAAAATAAAATGGCTAAGGAAACACCTGAATTTGATACGGATGAGGAAACAGCGAAGTTCTGGGACGAGCATGATTCAAGCGAATATATGGAAGACGCGGAATGGGGACAATTTGAATGGTTGCCTGCTGAAGATAGATGCGAAAGCTGTGGTGGGAGGATGGAGGGCAGAATATTTGGGGAATCGAGCCGTAGAACATGCAGCCTTGCTTGTTCTTGCTGAATGTCTCTAAAGAGAAATATGGATAATTGGACGAATAGAGCATATTCAATAGAATTAGAGGATTAACTGAATTCGGTTAATCCTTAAATTCGTTGTCATATTTGCTAATGCACACAAAAACAAAGAAGCCCAACTACTGAACGGGCAAGGCTGCCCGTTCTACTGTGAAAGGAGTAATTTTATGGCAGAATACACAACCTCAGAAATAATCGTAGAATACATGATAAAGGAAGGCATTGAGTATGTTTTCGGCATTCCTGGGCATGGTTGCACTGGATTTGTCGATTCGTTTTTTGACAGGTATGACAAGATAAAACCCATCATGATACGTCATGAGCAGGCTGCCGCGCATGCCGCCGACGCTTATTTTCGTGTGACTGGGAAGCCTGGCGTCTGTTTCACTTCGTTAGGGCCGGGCGCTACCAACCTGTTGACGGGTTTAGCTACGGCGATGGTGGATTCATCGGCTGTCGTCGCTATCTGTGGCGCTCCGCCGATGGCCGATTACGAGAAGGGAGTTTTGCAGGGATTGTATCGGCACCGCCAGGCGGATTTTAGCAACATCATGCGTCTCAGCGTCAAGCGAGTCTGGACGATTGAGCATCCCGATAGCACAGCAGACATCATCGCCAGGGCTTTCAAGGAGGCTGTGAGCGGGCGGCCGGGTCCGGTTTTGGTTGAACTCCCAATCGACATACAGCCTGAGGTAGTCAACATTGCCCACACTCCTGAACCATTGAATCGCCGTCCAGTCGGTCGTCCGAGGGGCGATGCGCAACAGGTCAAAAAAGCCGCTGAACTTTTGAAAAGCGCGCAACGTCCGCTAATTTTGGCAGGTGGAGGCGTTATCCTTTCGGAAGCGTCTGAGGAACTGATAAAATTGGCTGAGGACACGAACATTCCCGTCATTACGACGATGATGGGCAAAGGTGCAATACCAGAGGATTCGCCGTTGTTCGCTGGTTACGCAGGCTGGTCAAGCACAGTTCCGGGCAACGAGATGGCAAAGAATTGCGATGTGCTTTTAGCCGTAGGGGCGCGATTCGCTGACCTAAGTTGTAGTTGCTACAAGCCAGGCGTCACCTACAATATCCCGCCGACGAAGGTGATTCAGATTGATATTGCCCCGTTGGAAATCGGTAAAAACTACCCTGTCGAAGTAGGCATAATCGGCGACGCAAAGGCGACGCTAAGTGATTTAATTGAGGAGTGCAAATCGGCGAAGGTAATGAACGAGCGGAAAGAATGGCTTGGAAAGTTAAGCGAGTTAAAGAAGGAGTGGGATGCTGAAATCAGTCCGGACAGGGATTCTGACACATCCCCAGTCACAATGGCTCGTTTCCTGAAGGAATTGCGAGAGTATCTCGACAGAGACGCCATCGTATTCGGAGAAGCAGGCTGGGCGCAAATCCTCCTTTTCCAGCAATTCCCCGTCTACATGCCGCGTACGCACATCAGTTCAGGAGGTTTTTCGACTATGGGATTTTCCGTACCCGGCGCAATCGGCGCTAAGTTGGCGTACCCTGACAGACAGGTGGTGGCATGTCCCGGCGATGGCGGATTTCTGATGACGATGCAGGAGATTGCAACAGCAGTACAATACAACATCCCTATCGTCGTCTGTGTCCTGAACAATCTTGGGTGGCTTTGCATCCGAGATTTGCAAAATATCCAATGTGTGCCACCGGACAAGGAAGAAGACCGGTCAGTTGCGACGATGTTCGTCTACGGCGATACGAGAGGCATCGCAAAATCAGAACCCTACGACATCGACTTTGAAGGGTTCGCTAAATCCTTCGGCGCATTCGGAGCTACCGTGAGAAAACCTGAGGAGATAAAGCCAACGTTGGAAGCAGCTTTCGCATCAAACAAACCGGCCGTCATCAACGTCTACGTGGACGAATCAGTGCCGCCACTTCCGGGCTGGTGGGCTTTGCCAACGCCTGGGTATTTGGAAAGGAAACTTGAAAGGTAAATAACTCGACAAAGAGCACCGGTTTAAAAACTTACGCTAAGGCAACGGTGTTGGTTTTTAAAGGATTGCTTATCAACCCAAATCAGCACCGTGTCTTTAGACGTAATCTTCAGTGAACTTTTAAACAAGGGTTGAAAAGTGTTTGGTGTTCATCGTCACCCTTGATTAATTACCCAATCACCAAAATTTCTAAGAATTTTCAACCCCAATGCCTGGCTTTTTTCAGGATGGAATTGGGTGGCAAATATGTTATCTTTCTGAACAGCGGAGGTGAAATCAATTCCGTAATTTGTTGTAGTCACGGTGACAGATTCGTCATCGGGAATAACGTAATATGAGTGTACAAAATAGAGGAAAGAATCCTGTGGGATGTTTTTTAGAATCGGTGTTTCCTTTTTAATATTGAGTTGGTTCCAGCCGATATGAGGTACTTTCAACCCGGCGGGAAAACGGACAACCTTTCCTGGAATGATGTTCAAACCAAAATGGTGTCCTCCCTCATCGCTTTCTGTGAACAGCAGTTGCAATCCCAAACAGATGCCGAGAAACGGCTTTCCGGTGTCAATCGCTTTTCGGATAGCATCTATCAGATTTGCCTCTTCAAGGCGCGACATCGCCGCGTTAAATGCTCCTACCCCAGGCAACACAATAGCGTTTGCCGCCGCGAGTTTATCGGGTTGGTTTGTAACGATAGCTTCAAACCCAACCCGTTCAAATCCCTTTTGCACACTGCGAAGATTCCCCATACCGTAGTCTATGATAGCTATCATCTGAATTGCTCACTTTCTTTTTCAAACAACAAAGTCACTGGATTGACTATTGATAATTACTTAAAAAAAATGCGTTTAAGCAATCAATATTCAATCTTTCTGTCAATTAAAAACCTATCCTAAAAGTCATAATCTGTAGTGTCGCCCCTCTGTCTTGACATGATTGAAACACTTATTTTCGTTTTGAGTTCTCATGTCGAGGGCGGGCGGAAGGATAAAATTTCCTTCCATTCCTTCCATTGCCCTCTATTATTTACTTCGTACTGTTGAGTACCTTAATTTCCGGGGTACTATCGCCGCGACGAAGTTTAATCTCCAAGACGCTATCGGCACCCTGTATTACCGTTGCGGCGATACCTTCTCTCGGAGCGTATCCTGCTTTGCTGACGCTAATGATGTACTGTCCCGGGCGCAGTCCAGTAACTTCGTATTGCCCCTTTTCATCTGCCGTTACCTCCCCTCTGGATGGTCCGACATACCTTATGCGCGCACCGCTGATGGGCTGTCTTGCGGGTGATACATCAATAACCATGCCCTTAATCGTGCCCGTTCCTGTTGGCTGTGGCGGTATTCCTGCTGATTCGTATGTTTGCTTCAGTACCTCTTTTTTCTGAGCGCCGACATGCTTTTTCAGGATGAACCCACCTTTGCCGATAATGATGGTTGTCGGGATAGTATCAATCGGCTCGCCAAGGGCAGTTCCAACAACATCAAAAATCTCGTCGGTTGACATGATGATGGGATAGGTAATCTTTCTTTTCTCAATGTGCGTTTTAACAGCGTCCTCGCCGTCCTTATCGACGGATATGCCGAGAACCACGAGTTCTTCCTTGTGCGCTTTGTAAAGCTCCTCAAGAGCCGACATTTCCCCCAAACACTCGGGGTTCCACATCGCCCAGAAGTTGACGAATACGAGCTTATTCTGGAGTGCTGATAAGCTAATCGTTTTGCCGGAAATATCTTGCATGGAGATACTTGGTGCCAGCGATAAAACGGACCGGACACCCCCGCCTGGCCCGTATCCGGGCATTATCTTCCGAATCTGAGTGGCTATATCTCGCTTTCCCGCTTGCTCGTAAGCCCTTGCGAGCTTATCCCAGAAGTAGCGTTCTTCTGGTCGAAGCGCTACGGCTTTCCTGAAGGCGTCTATGGCTTTATCGTGGAACTGCCCTGCGGAATAGACATCCCCTAACGCAATATAAGAGTGTGCTTCCTCAAAGCCGCCCCCCTGCTCTGCTTGAATTCCGAGCTGTTCCTGCAACTCTTCAGCTAATTTGAGTACCTCGTCCATTTGGCCTGCCGAGGCATACGCTCTTGCCATTTGGCTGTAGAGGTGCGTTCCTCGAGGTTCCAACTCCAAAGCCTTTTTGAATGAGGCAATCGACTTATCATAAAGCCTCTGTGATAGATATGCCTGCCCCAAACGTGAATATGCGTCGGCATCGTCGGGCGTCAGTTCCACTAACTTTTCATACATCTCAATTGCCCTTTGAATATCCCCCTGCATCCGGTAAATTTGACCGAGTATCTTATGCAGATTCGAGTCCGTTTGGGCTTTCTTGAGGGCATTCTCGAAAAAGGCAGCTAATTCGCCCAGCCGCCTCTGTTGTGCGTATGCTGATACTAACATACTTTGAGCCATTTGCATCTCCGGTAAATCAAGTACCATCAACCTCTTTGTCAGGGCGAGAAGTTTGCCGAGTTCCCCGCGCTGGCGATAGTCTTGAATTTTTTGAAACAGTATCCGTCGGTCAAACACCATCGACTCCATTGACGCCATTGCCATGTTTCCCCTATCATCCACAGCGCTGATGCTGTATATCTCTGTTTCGGGTGCCTCTTTATCAACGTATTCGATTGTGTCAGGCGGGACGGTAGCTATTTTGGGCATTTCGTCCATCGCTTGACCGCGAAGAATGTCATAGCCGACGACATCTTCTGAGATGCTGGGTTGCCACGTAATTTTAACAGTGCCTGGCTCCTCAATGGATTCTTCTACTTCCGTCGGCG
The DNA here is from genome assembly GCA_964601015.1 of uncultured bacterium. Lineage (GTDB taxonomy): Bacteria > Poribacteria > WGA-4E > DTYX01 > CAZRLY01 > CAZRLY01. Next base: position 14,660 of record CAZRLY010000028.1, on the reverse strand, counting down.
GTTCGGGGGAGGTTGTGTCTTCTCCTACGAGGACTTCCACTGCGTCGGAAGGTTGCGATGTCAATTCCGGCGTTACAAGCGCGACTATGGTATATGAGATGGTAGTTTCTGGCTCAAGGTTGAGGTGGGTATAATCCGTTTTCTCTCTTCCGTGAACCACCTTGATTTTCTTGCCGTCTGCGAGGATGTTGTATGCTCTGATTCTTTTATCCTCCGGTGCGCTCCAGCGAATTGTTACGTCATTTTCTCCTCCCACCGGTGCCACCGTCACATTGAGTGGGGCTGGCACAGGCGAGTCGTTGGCGATAGTGATACCTGAGAAGGCATTCAAGTCGGTTAAATTGGAGTTTGCATCGCCACCTTTCAGTTCGTCCACAACTGTAGTTCCGTCGGCTGCAACCAATTTGACGGAAAAAGCGGTGTTGTCTGATTCCGTAGAACCCGCGACCGCCTCAAAATTAACGGTAACTTGTGCCGGTTTTGTTATCCCTTCAGCCAATCGAATTTTTAGAACGCCTTCAGACTGCGTCGAAGATACGCTCACGGTTTTGTCTCCTACCAGCACATCTCCGACACTTTGCATCGTTAGCTCTCCGGGGAAGAGCACACCTATTTCTGTTATATCCTTGCCAACTTCAGCAATGTCCATCGTCAGCGTAAATTGCCCTTTTCTATTGACGAGGAGGGTGTTAAATCCGTCCGCTGTGTTGATTTCCCCCTGTGATGCCCAAGCGAATTTGGTATCAAATACCTTCGTATTCGGAAAACGCACGGACGCGCTCCAAAATTGTTCTGTGTCGCCTACTTTCACCACCAGCGTATTCCACCCTTCATTTACCTTCACCGTAGTTTTATCCGCATCGGCTGACCAAGTGCGATTTATAGGATTTTTCCACACATTTTCCCCATTCAGCCAGACAGCAATGGTGTCGTCGCACCCCAACCACAAATCCACTTCCTCCGATTTTTCAAATTTCAGATAGGCAACCATATAAACGACGGCGAAATCCACGTCGAATCCGCCAAGTTGCCCAAGCGAGTTGTTAAAGACTGGAAGTTCGCGGACTTGCCATGTCAGCGTTTTACCCTCGTACTCAAACTTATCACCAACGCTGGGACGGATATTTGCTTCTCCGCCGATGCTATCAAGAAAATCTATACCGAGCGAGGTGGTGGCGTCTCCTGTATTCGTCAATGGGCCAAGCACCATCCATTCGGTGATGTACCCCTGCGCCTTTGCCTGCTCCGGTGAGAGCACACCATAAGCTGATGTTACTACCATCTCCTGCCTCACCGTCGGACGTTGAACAGCTTTGGTCAAAAGTACTTGTACCCCATCGCGCCACTGGCTTTTGGGATAATCGGTTAAGAACTTTTGAAGCTCTGTCCTGCCTGTATAGTTACCTTTTTTGATAGCATCTATTCCCTTCTCTATCAGCGAAAGTTGAGCGATTTGTTCCTTAAACTGCTCTGGTTTTAGCGTCTCCTTCTCGACAAATTCGACGGTGTAGTTGCTCTGGAAAGAAATCTTTCCCATTTGGCCGGGAACATCCACATCCATATCCATCTTGATATTTTCAGTTATCAACAACCCCTCCTGTATCGCGAAGTGGGCTGTATATTTTCCCTTTTTGACCTGCATGTTAGCGTTGTCCGGCCCGTACAATACACCGGTAACCTCTCCTTCGAGTTTAGCGCAATCGTATCCCTGAAGGGTTTCAAAAGCGGTCAAAGAGGATTTGATTGCCAATTTACCGATTTCCGGTTCCTCCACCGTCCGCTCCCATGTATCGTTGAGCTTGACGGGTTTGGACGGCAAAACGTTGATAGGACTAAAAAACTTTGTGAACACAAATGGGCTATCATCAAGGTTCGGTTTTGTGGTTGATTCGACGATATGCCCATCTCTGCGCATTTTCACTCGTACTACTTCAAGGGCATTCATGTGTTGCTGAAGTTCCTCCGACTCGTTTCTACCTTCAACTACCGCCTCTGTAACCCTGGGCTGGTAGACAACGAACATCTCTATCAACCCATCCTCTGAGATACCAGAGATGACGTAGGTTGTAGGACACAGGATTGTAAACTGTACCTCGCCAGGCACATCCGGTCCTGCAACTTTGAACGCCATATTCATTTTCTCGCGGAATTGTTCCCCTTCCCTCAGCTTGTATTCCAGAGTAACCTCTCCTCCGTCAGCCCACAGTTGGGAACTCATCCATAAGCCAATTGCTATAATGCTGATAATGATTAGTGTTGGTTGTTTATGTTGTCTCATGATAAAGTCTCCTTTCTTCCATTATGTGTTGTAGTGGACGCCTTCCGTTCCGTCCTGCTGATTACCAAACAATGGCGGGACAGAGAGACGCCGCTACATGTGGGGGATGTAGCGGACGCCTTCGTCTCGCAAAGCCAAGATAGAATCTTGGGCTCTACTCAGAAACCGAGTTTTTCCAAAAAAACTCGGTTTCTATGTATCCTAATTAATCCGAATCGTCTTGATACCGAAGGCTTTTATCGGCACCGTTACAGAGTGCTTCTGCGCGGGGAGTATTTTCTCGTTTTCCTCGACAAGGTTCGTCTGGTGTGTTGTGTTGATTGTGAGGAAGGGCAGCGTCACAGTAACAGTGGTATCTTCGCCTCCAGTCTCAATTAGTCGGACGATAATTCCGTCCCCGTCCTCCGCCCTCTTTGACGTTAAGATGAGAACATTGGGTTTATCCACCTGACAAAAACTCATGGATTTTTTCAGCCTTCCTTCCCTCCTGCCGTCCATGCGGATGGGGATGAGCGGATTTGAAATTGCCCAACCGAAGTTGCGTGCTTGTCCCTCTTTCCAATCTCCCTCATGCGTGGCGATTGAGTAGCGGAACAACATATCGCCTTGCTGGGTGGGCTGGAAGTTCGTGCGGAAGTTACTGTTTATCACGTACGAATAGATGTGCCCTTTCGTAATATCACCCGGCTTGAGAAACTCATGTTCAAAATAGGGCGGCGTTACGCCGTGGTGCGCCTGCGAAACGTAGCCGGGCCACAAGCCGCCAAATTCGACGAGGTGCGCTTCAATGCTCGAGAAGGTGACGCCCACCTCTCCGTCAGAAACATCTGCCCAGTTTTGCATCGTATAGTAGTCAGAGTTTGAGCCGGGGAACTGGTCGACCAGAGGTTCGATAACGGAGTTGGAACCCTCGAACCGGAAATTGGGAGGTTCCATCGAAAAGGGGAAAGCGAAGTAGATTTCCAGCAAGGGCGTGGAATCCTTCAGGAGGCGGTTGCGAATGTCAATCCGTTTTATCCTGTCATAGAGTACAATCTCCTGCGTCCTTTGCGGGCAGCCAGCGCCATCGCCCGCCACCACTAAACTCCCATAAACTGCCCCATCTTGCCCTTTGCTAATCTCCGAACTTGAAGGACTCTCCTCTTCACCACTTTCTACCCACCGCGCAATGAACTGATTGAGTTGGTGTTGCGCGTGTTTGTCTACAATCTCCCTATTCAGTTCCTTGTCGTGGATGCTCTTTATGGTGCCGCTCTGTGGGTTCAAAGTAACCTTGAAGAAGCGGTTTTCCAGACTTGTCTCACCCACTACAACTCCGTTGCTGAAAGGTGTTGTTTCCTCTTTTGGCACAAGTCGATAAGTCTTGTGGCCCACAGAGGGAACATCTTCAGCGACGAAAACGAGTTCAAAACGCTCCGGCCGGTCAAACCCTCCCCTGGCGTACCGATGGGCTGAATACGGCACAGGTGCTTGTGGGTTATCCAACTCGACTACCTGATAAGCTACCTTCTGTCCAGTTTCCTCATCAATCAGGTCAAATGGCTCTCCTACCAAAAAGCGGGGGACGTGTACTACATCAGTCCTTTGAAATGACAGCGAGTTAAAGACGACAATGTGGGAATCCTCGTCTGGCAGTTCAATCTCATCAGCAATCCTGTTGAGGCTGCCAGACAAAATGGATTGTGTCAGTCCAGCCGCCTTGTATGCGCAACGGCTTTTATCGCTCCAGTTCCAGTCCTGTACTTCCCCGATTTGATGTGCCATTCCCCAAGTGTGTTCGTCGTAAAGCAAGAGATTATCGTAAGCCTCGCGAACGTCCTCAACTGGATATGAATAATCGCTGACCAAAGAGGCTATGCTGGCGAACTTTTCTGCCGTATGTAGTTTGGCGTGGGTGATGCGATTGATGCCAGTTTCCTTGGCGGAGGAGTTAGCACCCACGACATAATCGGTATGCGGCAGTTCGCCTTTGAATGTGCGAAGTGAGTTACATTCCTTTTCAAGGCTTTCAAAGAACATGGCGTTTGTCCCTACGAAGAGCTTGGGATAAGCCCAGTGGTTATTCCACTCCCGGACAATATGGCTTACGCGGATGTCAGGGGGCGTGTTATCGCCGCATCCGTATCCGCCGTAACGTATGACAGAAAACGGACACCCTCCCTCCTCCATTGATGTGAGCATGCCAGGAAGCGAATCCAGCGCGTCCTCGTAGGAAGACGGGCTCCAACACCCATAACTCCCCTGATAAAATACCAACACCGATTCTCCGTCAGGCCCTTGCCATCGGAATGCGTCCGGTCGACCGCGACGCAGTATCGCAGATTCATCCCAGAAAGTATGTATGTCACTTCTCCCCCACTCGAAATAAGTAGGCAGCCCGGCAAAGAAATACTTCACGCCCGCACCAGCTAACACCGTCGGCAACCCCCAACTCAAGCCGGGGATGTCAGTAATTGAGGCAGTGCGAATTGGTATGCCATATTGTCGTTTCAGCCGAAACGACGGATACATCAACCGAATTAGCTCTTCGTGGCTACACAGCGCGCTTATCTCATTGCCGAAGAGCGCAGGAATTTCGATTCTGCCTTCCCCTGCATACTTCGCAAGTTTCTGCACTACCTCTTCAGGCCTGTTTTCGACGAAATACTGTATTGACCAGGATTCTTCTACCATGTACCTGAACTGCGACTCAAAGGGCCAATCCTCCGTTTCTTCGCAGAAGCGCAGGATGTTGTCATAGAAACCAGCGTACCTGTCCAGAACCTTCTCAATTGTATGCGTATACCCGAAATCATGGTGTGCTATGGGAATCATGTGTACTTCCCAGTGTTTCTGCGGCGTCCAAGACATTTCCCGCCTGTCTTGTGCGTTGTCATCAACTTTAAGGGTGAAAGAAGCACCCACTGGCTCGCTAACGTCAGGAACATAAACCTGGTATGTATGCTCGCCACGCTCCACCTTATCAAGCACAGTATGTTTTTCTTTTGAACCGAACTTGACATCCACACTGGCTTTTACAGTCTCTTCGGTGTTTTCGATGGATATATCCACCGCCTGCAAAAGCTCGTTATTCTCCCGTATAAAAAATACGGTTGGTTTAATTTGATTGATATGTAACACCAGAAAAACCTCCTTCAATTTGGTCTAAAAGTTTATCAGAAGTTTTAGCTTGAGTAAAGGAAATTCTTGGCACCTATTATAACCGATGATTGTCAGACAGCCTCTGAAAATTCTGGGGTATTCGATTTTTAGTTGACAGGTGATTGAAGCAATTGTATAATCCTAAATTATCTGTCACAGATTTTATACTACATAGAAACCGAGTTTTTTTGAAAAGACTCAGTTTTTTGCCGCAAGGAGTTGTAACACGAATGTGGGATAATGACAAGCAAGTGCGCTGGAATGCTCTGCGGGAACGTGAGCTTTCTGGCGTATCGACCAAAGCGGAACGGGCTGAACTATCCCGTTTGATGAACGAGATTGAGCAAGAGGAACAAGCAATGTTGCAGCCGGCCTTTACGCGCCTGGATAAAGAAATTCAGAGAATTACCCAAGAGTGCGTACGGGTAAGGAAGGAAAATGCTACACTCGCATCTTTGTTGGCTCAACGAGAACATCTATTGGAACGCGCGAAAAAACAGATTAAGCAACTTCTTGAAGAACACCGACAACTGAAGGCGAAAGCCGAGCATATCAAACCGCATCTGTGTTTTTGAACAAGTATACAAATGAATATAGAGTATACAAAATCATACTGCTTTAAAACGCAACATTATTAAGCAACCCGTTGTAACGTCGTTCCGTTCTGCCATTTTGAAGAAACACGTTGTTGGCATAGTCATTGCGAAGAGATAATTATGAAAACTCTCGCGTTTTATAGCTCATTACGAAACAGGACGCCATGGGGGGATAGAATCACAAAAATATGTGGGTTCTGCGGGGCGTCCTGTTTCCACTTTTTTATCCAGCCTTCAACGATTTTTAACCATCCCAAAACTGACCGATTAATCTGCGAATAAACGAAGCAACCTCATCATCGCTTAAAGATTCGTTAGCCAGCAAAAAAATCGCTCTCCTCAATCTTGATTCAACGTCGCCCCATGTTTGTTTTAATAGAACGCTTCCTCGTTTTTTGGGAGCTTTGAGCGAGCTTAGAAGTTTTACAATCGCTGTCAGGTAAAACAGCATTTGATGATAATCCACTAACGTTGCTGCGTTTTCAAAACTTTCTCCACATAAAGTTTCGACATAGAAATTGACGGATTCTCTGTTTAGTAAACCTACGAAGGTACTACCTTCTTTATGCGCGCCCAGTCCTGTCAGATATTGAACTAAACGCCTTTCACGCCAATCGTAACCGATACCGGAAAAGTCGATAAAACTCACCCTATTTTTATCAACGATAATATTTAGCGCGTTGTAATCTAAACTGCCTAAACTCGGCGTTTCGCTTAGTATACGGCAGGAAATCTCGCCCCAAACACCATCGACCAATTTGTTCTCAGTTTCACTCAACGGCTCTCCCCTAATCCATGCCAAATTGGAAATGCAACCACGTGCGGAAGCAAGTAACCTCTCGCCGCTCTCACGTAAATTCTCCCGGTTGTAAAGGACATAGGGTTCTATCGCCTCTGCGTTTTTAGAAAATGTCTCTTCAATTTTGCAAAAACCTTCGATGGCTAATTTAGTATACAATTTTTTCTCCGCATCGCCTCCATACTGGCAAACATCATCCAAAGTCATATCTCCGCACCACTCCAGCAATACAAATTCCTCTTCGCTATCAATCACATCGGGAACAGGACAGCCCCCTCGTCGGAGCAATTTCAGGACGTTTTCCTCAATAAAAAGCGGTGAGTAACTACCTGCCGCAGGAACAACATACTGCTTCAAAGCGTATATATTCCCATCTTCATCGCGCGCCTTCCAGACGTTGTTCCGAATCAACCTGCCATGCCGAACGTTTTCAATTTGCATTTTTTTAAAATCGGTATGCAGTTTCATATCATTACAGCCACAGATTTCCAGACGACACAGATTATTTAGCAAGCCGCGGCATGCTTTACTCACAAACGATTCGTTCCACACGACTTGAACCCGACTCCACCTTCGTTTTTATCTCAATATTCTTCCCCTTAAGAGTGGTTACCGTTACAACATGTCCTCCTGCGTTCAACAGAAACGGCACCCTTCCAAAAACACCAGTAGTTTTCACAAATTTGCGCGCTTCTGCCGTCACGCCGGCTAACGGCTTGCCGCCTTTATCCACTGCTTCAATCCATAACACCGCTGGTTTTTCCGGGACAGCCACGTCAAAGTGCAAATCATTTTGAAACAGGCGTTTCCCGTTTGAGTCTGTCAAACTACAAATCAGCGAGTGGAATCCCGAAGCATCTTGTGGAATATCCCATTTAGCCACCCCCACTTTTTGAGCGGAATCGGGTGCTACATCGGCAGCAAATTCCCCGGAAGCAACCTTCCCCTTTGAGTTATATATCCACCACTTTACGTTACAATTTTTCAGTTGTTCTTCCTTCATGGTGAACGTCCAAAATTCGGACTGAAATTGTTCTTTTGGCTGGAACATCGTTTTTGGCTCAATAATCAGCAATTTTGGGTCAGTTGAATACAGATTTTTCACCGTCTCGTAGAGATATTTGAGTCTGTTGCGTTCACGCGTCATAAGCCCGTAGGTTCCAACTTCTCTGCCACCCTTCAAATCAGCTAACGTCCACACGGTTGCGCCGCAGACATAATCCTTGAGCATCATCAAACTTTGAATATCAACTTTCAGCAGTTTATCGTGGTATTCCAGGCTGTGGCGTTTATCTTCGCCGTAACCGGCGTGTGCTTGAGTATGTGGTTCAACATAGGACATCCCCGCGCACTCCACTGACAGAATCGGCTGTTCAGGCAAATAGTTGTGTACCTCGGCGACTCTGGTGCGTATGTCGTAGACGCTGGCGGAGTGAAACCAGCCATAGTGTAGCGGCTTGCCGTTTATATCAAGGAACTTCCACGTTCCAGCACCTGTATGCGCGGCGGATGCGTAAGAAACCAAACGGGTGGAATCCAACCTCCTGACGTATTCGGTGTTTTTCTTAACATAGCCGATTGTCTCGGCAGGTTCTTTATTTGGCAGCCATGCTCGGCTGAATTCGTTGCCGATACTCCAGACGATGACGCATGGGTGATTGTATTGTTGTGTAATCATCTCCCTCAATTGCGGTTGTACCCAATTTTTGTTGAAATTCTCATCGTTTAACTCGTTCGTCGGGTTCTGCCAGACGGGAATTTCTGACCAGACGAGCAAGCCGAGTTCATCGCAAACATCAAGCGAATACGGGTGAAACGGATAGTGTCCGAGTCTGACGAAGTTGCAATTTAGATTTTTGATTATCTCCAAATCGCTGCGTTGCGCTTCGCGACTGACAGCGCTGCCCATATTCGGATAGTCGTGATGAATTGCCATTCCCTGCAACCATACCTTCTTGCCGTTCAGGAAAAGTTCGCTTCCCCGCTTTTCGATTTCTCGGATGCCAAATCTACTATACATCGTCCACCATTTTTTCCCCTCTGATTTCCACGACAACTTGAGATGATACAAATTCGGCTCTTCAGGACTCCATAGTTTAGCATCGTTAGTTTTAAATATAAATCGAAAATCAGATTTGTTAGACGGATTCGCTAAAACAGGCGTGCTGCCTGTATATGAACCGCGCGCTGAACCGTTGTATATCGCTTGCGCTCTGAGTTTTACGGATTGTGTCGCATCCAGCGTATTTCGCAACGTACCTCTTACCTCTACTTCAGCGTCCTCGCCAGTTATTTTAGGAGTGATATAGAGATGTTCCAGCCAGATGTCGGGGTGTTGTTCCAGATATACTTCACGGCTGATGCCTCCGCAGTTCCACCAATCAATGGAAGAATGCGGCGCTTGAAACTGCCGGGGAGTATTGTCCGCCCGCACTACGAATACGTTCTTACCCAACTTAACGCGTTTGCTTACATCAAAATCGAAAGCGGTATACCCACCCTTGTGATTGCCTAAATATTCCCCGTTCAACCACACATCCGCAATCAGGTAAACTGCTAAAAAACGCAGTTTGAGGTTTGTCCCTTGCCAATTTTCGGGAACTTCAAAAACGCGCCGAAACCACCCAAAGCCGTTGTAATTCCACTCAGCACCGACATCCTGCCCTTCATTCCACACGCCAGGTACACTGAAATCGAACCACGCGGAATCATCGAATTTTTGCGCGTACCATTTTTCTGATTCGCCTACTTTATTCGGGTCAATTTTGAATTTCCAGATTCCTGTTAAATCAATTTGTTTGACCGCTGGAGTTTCACCGCCGGCATACTCCAGCCCCTTCTGCCGTCCGCGAGCGCATCCTGCACATAGTAAAATGGATACTGTGAAAATTGTAGCAAAAACTAAATTTACTTTCCTCATTTTGAACTCCTTTATATTTGTATCCCAATATCTCAAATACCCAAGTAGGTTGGGTTGAGGCACGAAACCCAACGATAGCTTCAGACACCCAAGTATTATAGAAAAAATAAGATATTTTTGCAAGTTTTTTATTTGATGAATTTCAACTTTGGGTAGAGGCGGTTTTTGACCGCCGAATCGGAGTAGTCAGGGACTACTTTGACCCAAAAGCGCAAGATTTTTTTGAAAACTTACTTGCGTTTTTTGACATCTCGAATCAAAGATGCTATCTTATGAGCAAAGAAGAGAGTATTGCAAATAAAAACGCTGATAGTTGCGTAGAAATTCCCCTCGTTATTTGAAAATGATAAGTTGGGGGAATTTCTGTAGTTGCGCAGTTGCGCTCCAAACTTGACCTTTAATCGTATATGTGCTATACTTATAAAAACTTCTACTCTAACTTGACTTTGGTAGATTAAAACACGATACAGTTGTAGCCTAACTTTCTAAGTTGGCAAATTCGCCGTCAATCACCCAAAACCAAGGTAGAATCTTGGGCTCATTCTGATTTACCAAAGTCAAGCTAAGCGAGAAAGTAAAAATGACATTAGATCAGTTTATGAAAGAGCTTGTCGTTGATTTCATCGTCTATGTGATAGGGTTGTTCTTTCCAAACTGGGCGCGGCGATTAAACTTTGCCCGGATGAAGGACTTAAACAAACAGCTTTACACAGACTCTCCCGAAGGAGTTGAACGATTTGTTGATGTGTTACTCGAAATCGCACTTAAGCACCCACCACCGGAATACCTGTTGATTCATACCGAATCGCAACAGAACAAACGCTTCGGCTTTCCAGCGCGCATGCTGGGGTATTACTGTCTCATTTACATTCGAGACATTGAGGGAGAGCGCAAGGATTCCTTTTCCTCATCGGAGTTTACGGACTGGCAAAACAAAAAACGTATTTTGTCCTTTGCTTTCTGTAATTACCCTCTTCAAGGTGGTATTACGCAAGAGGAATGTAAGGTTGGTTTGCCAGAAAGCAATTTGACTTGCCGATATACGTGTATCGGGCTGCCATCGTTATCAGCGAGGGAGTATTTGCAAAAGGATAATCCTGTTGTGTGTGCGCTGGCGGTTTTCATGAATCCTGACGGCTTGTCAAAACCTGAACTCAAAGTGGAATGTTACCACAAGCTCTTAGACTACCTTTTCACCTTGACGCGTCGGCAAATCAATCTGATTGTGTATGCTGTTGAAACTTATTTGTCTTTAACCGATGAGGAAGAACAGGTTTATGAACGAATGATTAGCGAAATCTATCCGGAGGTGAATGAAATGATTACCAACCCATTAATCGAACGAGGACGACAAGAAGGAATCCAACAGGGAAAACTGTTGATTCTCCTACAACAGTTAAGCGCAAAATTTGGTCTCCTCCCCGAATCCGTCGTCCAAGAGATTAGAGCAATAACCAGTGAGCAAGAACTTGAGCAACTCGGCCTGCGTGTTTTGACGGCGAATAACCTTGATGAGATGGGACTCAATGGGCGCTGAACGCCCGTAGCGAAGCGGAGGGGGAGATTTAAATCTTTGATTTAATCTTTTTCTTCATCCGAGTGATCTGTGGGAATTCCTGGATACCCAATTTTCTTCTTGACAATTCGGATTATTTGTTGTATAATTACCTAATGCTAGCAGTGCAGAATGCGGTTACTTCGTTCATTGTAAACGGCCGACATTTTGCTGACCGGTGAGGTTCAGCATTTTGTCATTTTGCTGGTGCGTGAAGCCCGGCATTTTATCCGCGTTCGCTTTTTCTCTAGCAGCAATTATTATCTTTTCGGTGCAGTGCAGGAAAGGGATACTTCGAACTGGGTTCGAGAGGGCGCAGGTTCGAATCCTGCCAATCCATGCTGCTTTTTGCGGCTAAGGATTGTAGCTCAGGGGTAGAGCACTTGCCTTTTCCGATTTTTCTCACCGAACTATGAGGGACGTTAGCACTCGTTAGCGTCCCTTTTTCTTTATGGGAGCAGAAACTTTCTTTATGGGAGCAGAAACCAAGTTTTTTCCAAAAAAATGGTTTTAATAATAACCTTGATAGCTCAAGGGTTGGAGGAAAAATATGTCCGAAGAAGTTACATATAGTACCAAAAGCCGGAGTACGGCAATTTTGTTAGCAACCTTTTTAGGTTGGTTAGGTGTTGACCGTTTTTATTTGGGTTACACAGGACTTGGGATTCTTAAGCTCCTCACTTTGGGTGGACTTGGAATCTGGGTTATTATTGACGATGTCCTAATTGTTGTGGGAAGCTTGAATGATTCCGATGGAAAGCCTTTGCAGGTAGAAGCCATCACGGGCGAGGTTAGCGAAAAAAGCAAAACTACAGCAATTTTACTTTCCCGCTTTCTGGGAGGCTTGGGCGTTGACCGCTTTTTTCTCGGATATACAGGACTCGGAGTGCTCAAACTACTCACACTGGGAGGACTCGGAATCTGGAATCTTATAGACTATATCCTAATCGTCACAGGGAATTTGAATGACTCCAATGGGAAAGCCCTGCAATTTACCTGAGTTATATTCATCACTTGAATCAAGCAGCAAAACTTGGCAAAAGTGATGTAAATTGCGCTACCTTGGGAGGTGCAAGATGGCAAAATTCAACAGAGAGAAAAAGAGCATTGAGCAGCAATTAATACAACGCCCTGATGCAACGCTCAATTTTGAAGATGGGTTAGCGTTCGAGCAGTCGGCTGAATTGAGACTCTATCGCATGGCATGTGCTTCTCTGATGGGCGAGGATAAGTTTTACCAGACAGCTCAAGAACACGACAAAGATGTGTTTGTCGCTATCGACCAGGTGGAGGATTCAAAATACCTGCTCAAGCTGGCGCGTTACGTCAGAAGTGATATGCACCTGCGGAGCGTGCCGGTGGTGTTACTCGCCGAGGCAGCAACTCGGCAGAACCTCAAAGGGACTGGACTATTGCGTAGCTATGTCCCTCACATTTTAAAGAGGGCTGATGAGCCGACTGAATTGGTCGCTTACTGGCTAAATAAATACGGCAAGCCGATACCTAACGCTCTCAAACGCGGAATTGCCGACACACTCCGCGGGTTTGACGCATACCAACTGGGCAAATATCGTGCAAGCGACAAACAGGTCAAATTGAAAGATGTCGTGCGTTTGTGTGCGCGTCACCTCATTGAGGAAGGGAATGTGTTCCATCAGTTGGTGGAAGATAAGTTGCGGTCAGAAGGAACCTGGGAACGCGTCATCTCCGAACGAGGCAGCGCAGAGGAAGCATGGAGGGACATCCTGCAGCGCATGGGGCTAATGGCAATCCTACGCAATCTCCGCAATATGCTAAACGCGGGCGTTGATACAGCAGCCATCAAAGCGAAGTTCACAGACGACGCCATCCTCAAAAGCAAGCAATTGCCATTCCGGTGGTATTCGGCGTACAAAGTGTTGCAGGGCGTAGCGAGCGTTGATGCGCCGGAAATGCTTGACGTATTGAACCACGCGCTCGCTGTCTCTTGCCGGGTGATTGAACCGTTGACCGGCACTACGTTTATAGCAATTGACCATTCTGGTAGCATGGACTCACCACTGAGTCGCCGCAGTACCGTGAGTTACTTTGAGGCCGGCGCGGTGTTGGGTGCCATAACTCAGCAGGTATGCCAACGCAGCATTGTTGGTCTTTTTGGAGAACATTACCAGACAGTCCAATTGCCGAAAACAGCGGGAATACTGGCAAATGTGGCTCAACTGCGAGCCACGGATGTCGGACACAGCACTGAGGCGTGGAAGGCAATCAATTGGCTCAATGACAACAACATCGTCGCAGACAGAATTATCATCCTGACGGATATGCAGGTTTATAACCGGACGGATACGATAATCCCAAGGACGCTCTACGGCGAACTGGTGCGATATCGTCAAACGATGAATCCTAAAATCAGAACTTATATATTCGACATGGCAGGCTATAGCATGTCCGCCGTTCCGGAAGACGACGTCGGCGTAACTCAGCTCGCCGGTTGGTCTGACCGGATATTTGATTTCGTGCAGGCGGTAGAACGCGCCCCGGTGGAAATATTGACTTTGATAAATGAAAGGTTTTAGTCAAAACTCATTAGACTTGTTATGAAAAACATAAATACGCTTCTTTTCGATTTTGGCGGTACGCTTGATTCTGACGGCATACATTGGCGTATTCGCGCATACCGTTGGATTCAAGGTGAACGACAGATAGAATGGGACGTTTTTGAGCCGGCGGATGCCGCCGCCGTACAAGCCCTGATTGACTGTGGATGGGCGCATCGGATGAGCTTGCGTGAAACGGTTGATTTTCTGGCGACTGAGATGTTTAAGCATTTAAACCTGTCGGATGAAGCAAAAGGAAGATACGTTGAGCACTTTTGTGAGGGCGCGGCGCGATACATCCAAAGAAATCGCCTGTTACTTGAAAGTCTCAAACATCACTACCGACTGGGCGTCATTAGCAACAATTTTGGAAATACACAGGGATGGTGTGACGATTACAATCTAAGTCCGCTGATGGAAGTCATCGTAGATTCTACTGTGGTGGGCGTATCCAAGCCGGACGCAGGAATCTTTCAAATAGCGTTGAATGAACTGGGTGTTGCACCAGAGAATACTGCATACATCGGCGATACCTACTCGCGGGATGTTGTCGGGGCGAAAAATGCGGGAATGTATGCAATATGGCTTATGGGCAATGAGGAGAAAGAATGCCCAGATGAGTCGCTGGTGGATTTAAAACTACAATCGCTGATGGAGTTAAACTATATTCTGAAAAACAATATAATTTACTTCCAAAAACATCCCAACGTCACACCTAAGCCATAGTCTGATTGAGAGTAAAAGCTGTATGAGGCGAAAGTTTCACGTACAGTTTGACGGGGGCTGAGTTCCAGC
>CAZRLY010000027.1:0-29192 GCA_964601015.1 uncultured bacterium | reverse complement strand
CTGGTTGTTTTAACAATCAAGGTTGTTTTGTGAGAGCCCGGTAGAGGCATTCAGGGCTAAGAACCTAAAAGCGTAGGCCTTGCCTCGCTTTTAGCATTTATGCGTACAGAGCTTCAGTTGTGCTATATTATTAGGAGTTTTAAGGTTGTTAATTTCTGGCATCAATATTGCGGCAATTGACGTTTTGTTTATAAATTTGCACAGTCAAGCCACAGAATTTGCAGGAGGGTGTTGTGTCTACCAGACAGATTATTATCGTTGACGATGAAGATAACGCATTGCAGACAATGCGGTTGGCGTTGGAAGAGCAGTTTGATGTGACTACAACTCTGAACGAGTATAAGGCGCTTGATATTCTTAGCGCTAAAGATTTTGAAGTAGCCGTAGTTGACCTAAAAATGCCTAATATTTCCGGCGTGGAAATGCTCAAGCAAATAAAAGAGGTAAAACCTTCTACGGAAGTGATTATGGTTACCGGATATGCAAGCGTAGAGACAGCCAGGCAAACCCTGAAATCAGGTGCTTTTGACTATATACAGAAACCATTTGACCCAGAACAACTCCGACGGATAATCCATAAAGCTATTGAGCATCGACAGAAAAGGCTTTTTGACGCAGAAGAGAAATCCAAGCTGCTTGAAAGAGTTCGCACCCTTGAGCAAAACATCAATACATTACGCGCAAATAACCAGCAGGATACGGTGGAACTACTATCGCAAGTTATCGGTATACGGCAACGTTATACAATGCAACATCTTAAATCGGTAGAGGAATACACCGTCCCTATCGCTGACAAATTCCAATTTTCAAAGAAAGAAAAAGAGGATTTACAAGTTGCCGCGGCTCTGCACGACATCGGAAAACTGGCAGTTGGCGAATCTATTCTCAATAAGACAGGGACATTGACTGATTCAGACTGGACGCAATTGAAGTCTCATCCGGAAGTTGGAGCGAATATCGTAGGTACGGTGGATGAGTGGCAGGAAGCCGCAAAGGGAGTGCTCCACCATCATGAGCGGCTGGATGGCACAGGTTATCCAAAGGGATTAAAAGGCGATAATATCCCACTTATTGCCCGCATTGTCTTCGTGACAGACGCTTTCGACGCAATGACATCGAACCGCGCTTACAGAAAAGCTATGGATAAGTCCAAGGCTGTCAGCATTCTAAGGGAATATAGCGGCCGCCAATTTGACCCGGGGGTGGTGGATGCGTTTATTGATACGGTTACTTGATTGGTTTGCTGTGAATTATATCCATTTGGACAATAGACAGTCACGTCAATACAACCATCTTCTATCAAGGATAAAGTTTAGCATGTTATCTGGCACTTCATCGTATCGTGCGAATTCCATCGTAAATGAGCCGCGTCCTTGCGTCATTGAGCGGATGTCAGTGGCGTATTTAAACATCCCTGCGAGTGGCGTTTCAGCGTCTATTACCTCCGACGTACCTCTTGATGTAACCTGATGAATTTGCGCTCTGCGGGAATTTAGGTCAGCTATTACACCGCCTATGTGTTCCGACGGTGAGATGATTTGGAGTTTCATGATGGGTTCTAAGAGCGCAGGCTTTCCGTTTTTTGCGGCGTTTTCAAAGGCGATAGACGCCGCCGCTTCGAGTGCTATTTCGGATGTATCTCCTTCAAGATAGGTACCGCCCAGCAGCGTTACTTTTATGTCCTGCATCGGATACCCCACCAACACCCCGCTTATCATTGAACTTTTTGCGCCGCGTTCTATCACAGACACATATTTGGCAGGTATTTCATCTTCTGACACCTCGTTTACAAATTGGAATTCCTCATCTCTCAGCAGTGGTTCTAACTTCAGAGTTACCTCCCCGCGCAAACTTATCTCGTCAGTTTCTCTGGCGTATTTACCCTTGGCAGTGGCTTCTGTCTTGATGGTTTCCTTATACAATACCTGCGGTTTGCTCACCCGCGCATTGACTTTAAATTCACGCGTCATCCTTTCAGCCAAAATCTCAAGATGCAACTCCCCCATGCCAGAGATGATGCGTTGCCCTGTGTCTTTGTCGATAGCTGCCGTAAAAGTTGGGTCTTCTTCCATCAGAATTCGCAGGGTATCTTCCAATTTTTCACGTTCGTTCTCCGAGCGGGGTTCGATAGCGATGGAAATGACAGGTTCGGGAAACTTCATGGATTCCAAAATAATCGGGTGGTTTTTATCTGTGAGGGTATCTCCTGTAGTAGTTTGCTTGAGTCCGACGAGTGCTACGATGTCGCCTGAATACGCTTCGTTGTGTGTTCGGCTTCTGTTTGCGTGCATCTGTAGGATACGGGTTATGCGCTCGTTGGTGGATTTCGTGGCGTTGTAAACTACCCCTCCCCTCTTCAACGTGCCAGAATAGATGCGTGCAAATATGAGCTTGTCAACATTTTTGTCGCTGGCGACTTTGAAAGCCAGTGCAGAAAGCGGGGCGTTGTCATCGGGTTCACGCGTGTCGAGCTTGTCGGTTTGGGGCAATACGCCTTCGATAGGCGGCACATCCAGCGGAGAGGGTAGGTAATTCACAATTGCGTCTAACAGAGGCTGGATGCCGGTGTTTTTCAAAGCCGTTCCACAGAACACCGGAACTAACGCTCCATTGAGGGTTGCATTTCTAAGGGACTTGCGTATATCCTCTTCTGTAATCTCCTCCTCCTCCAAATACTTTTCCAACAACTCATCATCTTCAGCGGACACGGTTTCCAATAACAACTCGCGGTAGTATTCCACATCATCCTCCATCTCTTCTGGAATGTCGTCCACTTCATCATACGTCCGTCCTTGGTCTTCCTGATGCCAATATAACGCCTTCTGACTTATCAGGTCAATTACGCCCCTGACATCAGACTGTTCTCCTATCGGCAACTGCATCGCCACTGGATTTGCCCCCAAGCGTTCCGTCATCATCTCAAGCGCCCGATGGAAATTAGCGCCCATTCTGTCGAGTTTATTCACAAAAGCTATGCGTGGGATGTTGTATTTTTTCGCTTGATGCCAGACGGTTTCGGATTGCGGTTCAACGCCTCCGACAGCGCAAAAAAGAGCTATAGCGCCATCAAGGACGCGCAAGGAACGTTCCACCTCCGCCGTGAAGTCTACGTGTCCGGGGGTGTCGATGATGTTTATACAATGGTCGCGCCAAAAACACGTCGTCGCCGCAGAAGTAATCGTGATGCCCCTCTCCTTCTCCTGTTCCATCCAGTCCATATCCGCCGTACCTTCATCGACCGCGCCTATTTTATGTTTCTTGCCTGTGTAAAAAAGTATGCGCTCAGTTGTCGTCGTCTTTCCAGCGTCGATATGCGCCATAATGCCTATATTTCGTGTTCTCTCTAAGGGATATGTTCTTGCCATCTGTATTCTCTCCTTCAGTCAAATTATATCGCATAGACGAAGAGAAATCAAGAAAAAAATGGGGAATGGGGAATTTCTAGTACATGTGGGCGTAAGTTCTTAACCTCCCTTTGTTTGAGTGGATATGTGGACGATAAAGAGCGCTGGGGCATTGGGGAGATGGGGCAAAAGCTCCAATGTTCTCTTTTGCTCCAACGCTCCAACGCTCCAATGCTCTCTTTTACTCGCCTACTCCCCTAAATCGAGAGATGGGTCAAAAATTTGCGCGCACGTGTACTAGTTCCCTGATAGAAATTCCCCACGATTGTTTAGAGATTATCTGCGGAGTGCAAAAATCAACGAAGTATATTTTTGCAATAATACGCTATCGCTGATTATTGCACTCCCAATATATACGGTGGGGAATTTCTATTTTCCTGAAAAAAAACTTGACATATCAAGATACTTTTAGTATAATTCTGTCTACTAACGGATTAGCGCGAACTCAAGGTTTGCGAAGAACACAAAGGAAAAAGCGATGAAGGGGAGGAGTACGTCGATGAACTTGACAGAGAGGGAAATTCACCGGCTGAGAGATTTCCCAAAGCTCTCTCGACAGAATGTCGCCCTGGAGCATCCAAGCTGAAGTAAAACAGTAGGTTTGGACGGTTACCGTCCGTTATAACGGTTGAAGTGCCCCAGAACTCAAAAAGAGGGAATTGGAGTGGTACCGCGGCAAGGTTTAAACCCTTTTCGTCTCCAGAGACGGAAGGGGTTTTTTTGATTTAATCTAAAGTTTTTTGATTTTAAAGAAGGTAAAATATTATGGACATGCGAGGAGCAAAAATACTTGTAGAGAGTTTAAAGAAGGTAGGTGTTGAGTTTATCTTCGGCATAACAGGCGGGACGATTATGCCCGTCTGCGATGTCCTATTCGATGAACCCTGCATAAAATTCATTCATACCCGACATGAACAAGGGGCGACGCATGCCGCCGACGGTTATGCGCGCGCTACTGGTGGAGTAGGGGTTGCGATGGCAACGTCAGGGCCGGGCGCTACAAATCTCACTACCGGCATAGCCACCGCTTATATGGATTCTATTCCAATCGTAACGATAACAGGGCAAGTTCATACGCATTTGATGGGAAATGATGCCTTTCAGGAAGCTGACGTTATGGGCATAACCCGCCCGATATGCAAACACAGTTATCTTATTAAAAGTGCAGACGAAACCGCACAGGTAGTGAAAAAGGCTTTCTATTTAGCCAGCACTGGGCGTCCTGGGCCCGTCATTATTGACTTTGCTAAGGATGCGCAGATGGCGGAAACCCCTTTTGAATTCCCTGAAGAGATAAATATAAGGGGATACAACCCCCGATACGACGGGCATCCTCTTCAGATTGCAAAGGCTGTGGAAGCTATCTCTGCCGCTAAACAACCGATTGTATACGCGGGTGGGGGGATAATAGCTTCTGGCGCGTCTGAGGAGCTATACGAATTTGTAACCAAAACGCACATCCCCATCACACTAACCCTAATGGGGTTGGGCGCGTTCCCGGAAACACATCCACTTTCGATGAAAATGCCCGGAATGCACGGTTCACGTTGCGCAAATTACGCATTCACTGATACTGATTTGATAATCGCAGTAGGCGTGCGTTTTGACGATAGAGTGACGGGCAAATTGGACGAGTTTGCGCCTCATGCAAAAATTATTCATATAGATGTTGACCCATCGAGCATTGGTAAAAACGTAGATGCGGATATTCCCATCGTTGGCGACGCTAAACGGGTTCTCGCTGAAATGAACAAGCTCGTCCACAAGACCAATATTGAACCGTGGCTCAAGCAGATTAGCCTGTGGAAACAGAAATATCCGTTCAGGTATAAAATGAAAGAGGATGGGATAATGCCGCAGTTTGTCATTGAACAGGTTTCCGAAGCTGCAAAGGGAGAAGCTATCATCGCTACGGATGTTGGGCAACATCAGATGTGGGCGGCGCAATTCTATCAGCATACCAAACCGCGTCATTTTCTGAGTTCCGGCGGCTTGGGGACGATGGGATACGGTATGCCAGCAGCCATCGGGGCACAAATCGGTTGTCCTGATAAATTGGTCATTAATATCAACGGCGACGGCAGTTTCATGATGAACGTTCAGGAGTTAGCCACCATAGCCAGATACAATCTGCCAATCAAAGTTTTTATCATCAATAACGGCTGCCTTGGCATGGTTCGGCAGTGGCAGGAACTGTTCTTTGACAAGCGATATGCTGTTACTTCTCTTTATGACAACCCAGATTTTGCTAAGTTGGCTGAAGTTTTTGGCATTGTGGGCATGCAAGTGACAAAAACCGATGAAGTACGTCCTGCTATTGAAAAAGCTCTTGACGTTGATGGCCCTGTCGTAGTCAACTTCATTGTTGACCCGGAGGCGAACGTGTTCCCGATGGTACCGGCAGGAGCACCATTGCACGAGATGCGGGAGGATTGGCACGATGAATGATAAACAACATATAATCTCAGTTTTAGTGGAGAATCAGATGGGCGTCCTCGCTCGAATCGCAGGCTTGTTCAGCGGGCGAGCCTTTAATATCGACAGCCTGACAGTAGCAGAAACGGATGACAAAACCGTTTCTCGAATGACTATCACAAGCTCCGGCGATGAGAAAATTATCGAACAGATTACCAAACAACTGAACAAATTGATTGACGTCATAAAAGTTTTTGACCTGACGGGAGAGCAATTTGTCGATAGGGAACTGGTTTTAATAAAGGTCAACGCAGAGGCTCAAGTGCGCTCGGAAGTCATCCAAATCGTGGATATATTCAGAGCGAGAATCGTTGACGTTACCCCTACCACCGTAATGATAGAGACTACGGGTGACGAAGATAAACTTACCGCCATCATCGACATGCTGCGTCCCTACGGCATCCGAGAAATGGCAAGGACGGGAAAAGTCGCCATGCTGCGCGGCGCGGCGAAATAGAATTGCTGGTTGGGTTGGTCAGAGATAAGGAAATTGCTGTATTGAGTTGTTCTGCCCAACCCAACCTTTTCAGTGGAGGTAAGATTTTTTGAATTGTATGAACAAACCAAGTTATCCCATTGTCAAGCTAAATGACATTACATTACAAATTGATGGAAAGCGAATCTTTGAGCATACTTCTTGGGAAATCAAGTTTGACCAGCACTGGGCAGTAATCGGCAAGAATGGTTCAGGAAAATCAACAATCGCAAATGTGCTTTGTCGTGATGTTCATATTGTTAATGGACAAATCCTCTACTTTTTGGGAGATGGAAACAGCGAAGATAATCGCCCACGCTCATTTTTTTATCGAAATGAAATCATGCGGATTTCCTCTGACATCCATAGAAAGCTGATGCACAAGCAAGCTCAATACCACCAAGCACGTTGGCATAGCATAGAGGGAAAAGGTTCTCCAACAGTGTCAGATTTTTTGCCGGAGGATAGCCAAGAAGTGATTGACTTGTTACAGATTGATTATCTGCTCAAGAGGAAGATACTACATCTGTCTAATGGCGAGGTACGCAAGGTACTCATTGCTCAAGCTTTGATAGAGTCTCCCAAACTTTTGATTTTTGATGAGCCATTTTGTGGATTGGATAATCAATCTCGTGGTGTTTTGAGGGATGCCATTGATAATCTGCTCCAAAGAGATAGCGTACGGATAATACTCATTACGTCGCGGTTGGAGGAGATTCCACAAGGCATTACCCATGTCCTCTGTGTGGCTGACAATCAAATCACTGAGCAAGGTACAAGGGAGAAGGTTCTGCGCGGCAAGTTTGCTCAAGAGATTTTTGCCGCAAAGGAAGATGACCAAAAAGAGCGGACACTTCAAGACGTTTCTAACGAGCAAGCTGCCCGTCAGGGGCGAAGCGGTTTTTCACGTTCTACGAAAGATTCAGTATTGGTCGAAATGAAAGACACGTCGGTTTCTTATGGTGGCGTTAATATCCTGCAAGATATTAACTGGAGAATGCGGGAAGGTGAGAATTGGGCGATTATTGGCCCCAATGGTGCTGGCAAAAGCACACTATTGAGTTTAATCCATGCTGACAACCCACAGGCGTATGCGAATGAAATATCCATCTTTGGGCGAAAACGAGGTTCTGGGGAAAGCATCTGGGATGTTAAGCGGAAAATAGGATGGTTCTCGCCTGAAACACAAATCTATTACCCGTGGAACACAACCTGTCACGAGGTTGTATGTTCAGGCTTCTTTGACAGTATGGGATTATATCGTAAGCCTTCAGCAGAGCAAACAAGCGCGGCGGCTCAGTGGATGAGGACACTCGGAATTTGGAATTTTGCCGAGAGACGCTTCGGTGAAATCTCACGCGGTGAACGACGCATGGTGTTGTTGGCGCGTGCTTTGGTAAAAGAACCAATCTTGCTCATTCTCGACGAACCTTGCCAAGGGCTGGATGGTAGTCATCGAGCGGCAATAATAGAACTCATTGATAATCTTTGTTCTCAAACGCCTGTCAGTCTGATTTATATTACCCACCGTTTTGACGAAATGCCCAAAGCTATTACGCATGTCATGAAACTGCGAGAAGGTAGAATTGAGAAGATTTGTTCTCATAGTATAGTAAAGGAAAAAGACGGTGAGGATTAGAGAAATTATTATGACACCGTATGTCATTGACAAATTGATTTGGAAACATCATGTTTCAGAGGTGGAAGGAGCTAATATGGCAAATCAAACGGAAAACGGCAAAATGACGTTCATCGCAGATATCAGCGATGGTACTATAAAGATTCCCATAGAACTTCAAACACGCTTTCCACCTTTTGGCAAGTGCCAAATGGAAGTGGAAGATGAGGAAATTATTATTCGGTATATTCTAAAAAATGAAGAGGAGATTATTGCTGATATAATTCAGAAAGCTTTAAGACTACTTGATACTAATCCTGTAAGTTCAGAGCATCTGTTTCAATTGTTAGAAAACCTATGGAATTGGTCAAAGACGTACAACGAATCATTTAGGCAAGTTGTCCTGCTAATGAAGAATGCCGTTGGGTGCATTATTCCGGATGGTCTGGCTGAAGGACAATGTGAAGCCTTGCGAAAAGTGCTACATAGTCTGCAAACAGAAAGTGTGCGAACACAAGAAGACGCAATCGACTGCAACCGGATACTACGTCAGAGAGGGCTTTCTACTTTCCCCTTAGTTACAAATAAGAATGAATTGGAAAAAATTTTCTTGGAGATGTTGCAGGATGTCTAACGAGGATTGGGTATTTCTCGAAACAACAATTTCCCCAAAAATCGCAGGAAAATAAGAAATATCCTTGAAATGAGGATGATAAAGTAGTAAAATAAGCATCAGTTAAATTGAGAAAATTGACAGTTTCCGATGTCAATTTTAATTACAAAAATAAGAAAGGAAATATTATGCGCTCAGATATTGTCAAAAAAGGACCGGAACATGCCCCGCATCGTTCGTTGTTGAAGGCGTGTGGAGTAAAAGATGAGGATATGGGCAAGCCATTCATCGGCGTGGCGAACTCGTATACCGACATCGTTCCTGGGCATATACATTTACAGGAATTTGGCAAAATAGCCAAGGAAGCCATTCGGGAAGCAGGAGGCGTGCCGTTTGAATTTAACACCATCGGCGTTGACGACGGTATCGCGATGGGACACGCTGGCATGAAATATTCGCTTCCCAGTCGTGAATTGATTGCAGATTGCATCGAAACAATGGTAAACGCCCACATGTTTGACGGAATGATGTGTATCACAAACTGTGACAAGATTATTCCGGGAATGCTGATGGCGGCGGTACGAATCAATATTCCGGCGATTATCGTCTCAGGCGGCCCGATGGAAACGGGTAAACTGAGAGATGGTGCCCGTGTTGATTTGAGCAACGTTTTTGAGGGAGTCGGCGCACATGCCAGAGGTATAATTGACGATGCACGGTTAAAGGAGTTAGAGGATTTGGCATGTCCTACTTGCGGGAGTTGCGCGGGGATGTTCACGGCAAATTCGATGAACTGTTTATGCGAGGCGTTGGGGATGGCACTGCCAGGCAACGGCACGGTTGTAGCCACCTCGGAAGAACGCGCTGAGTTAATACGCACAGCCGCTAAACGCATCGTCGAACTCATCACTGAAGATACCAAACCACGCGACATCGTCACGAAAGAAGCACTTGATAACGCCTTTGCCCTCGACATGGCGATGGGCGGTTCCACCAACACAGTGCTTCATGTTTTAGCGATTGCCGGCGAAGCAGAGGTAGATTATACCCTCAAGGACATTGAGAGTATCACTGAAATTGTCCCGCAAATCTGCAAGGTTAGCCCCTCCAAAATCACTCCGACTTTCAAGTGGCATATCGACGATGTCCAGAGAGCCGGTGGGATTTCAGCTATCCTGAACGAAATCAGCAAGAAAAAAGGCACGTTACATCTATCCGCCAAAACCGTCACGGGAAAATCCATTAGCGAGAACGTAAAAGACGCGAAGATACTGGATGAAGAGGTTATTCATCCTCTGTCGGAGGCATATAGCGAAGGCGGCGGATTGGCGATTTTATACGGCAATCTTGCTCCTGAAGGCTCTGTCATTAAAGCTGGCGGACTTGACCCGGGCATCAAAACGCATCGTGGGCCAGCGGCTGTTTTTGATTCCCATGACGAAGCTTTTGATGGAATTATGGCAGGCAAAGTTAAGGAAGGCGACGTGGTAGTCATCCGATACGAAGGACCAAAAGGCGGGCCGGGGATGCAAGAGATGCTATCGCCCACAGCCGCAATCGCAGGCATGGAACTCACGACGGAAGTAGCGCTGATTACGGATGGACGGTTCTCCGGCGCATCGCGCGGAATGTCAATCGGACACATCTGCCCCGAAGCGGCAGTAGGCGGTGCTATTGCTGCTATCAAAAATGGCGACATCATAAACATCGACATTCCAAACAGGCAACTCAACGTAGAATTAACGGATGAGGAAATCCAAAAACGATTGAGCGAACTACCCGCATTTGAACCGAAAGTTAAAAGTTCCTATTTGCGCAGATATGCTGAGATGGTGACGACGGCGAGCAAGGGTGCCATTCTTCGTAAACTTTGACAAGACTGTAGCTGAAGTCGACTACATTCAGGTATTCGGCTACCTGGATAATGTAGCGGCGCGGCTCTGTCCCGTCAGTAGCGTCGCTCCTCAGTGGCGACAGAGGCATGCCGCTACGACGTTTCTTCCGTCGTAGTCCCCCTGCAGCAACAGAAGGCAACCAAATGGATAAGGCTAATCAAGTATATGTAGCGAAATTAGGAATAGGCCTACTTCCGCCAAGACACGATAAACTTACAGGCTTTGGCCACATGTGGCTCTATTGGAAGAGTCCAGAAAAAGAACAAAATCCATACAGAGGATATTATCCTATAGA
Organism: uncultured bacterium; assembly: GCA_964601015.1. Lineage (GTDB taxonomy): Bacteria > Poribacteria > WGA-4E > DTYX01 > CAZRLY01 > CAZRLY01. The sequence continues at coordinate 18,417 of CAZRLY010000027.1, read as the reverse complement.
AGAGGAAATACCGACAGAGTATAGGAATTACAATAAATGGCCAAGATTCTTTGCTCGTTACTGTGTGCGCGGACGCTATCAGATCGACTTGTTTGCTATGAACATTGTAAAAGAATTAGATGAAAATAAATTTTTTACCAAAGAGTGGTCAATTACTAAAGAGCAATTAAGTCGCTTAAAGAGGAAATGTTTTATTCCTAAAGATGAAAAGTATGTCATTAAAGGCTATTATTCGTGGAGCAAAAGGCGTCCTGACTGGCATAACTGTTCATCTTGGGTTATATCTGTTGTGAACTATGTAATGGATGCTCCAGACTGTCTGGTATGCAGTTCTCCTAAGCGTTTAAGCGTTATTGAGCGTGAAATATGGAACAAGGAGGAGATTCTAAATGTTAAGTAAAAGGCTCACAATTAAAGACTTTGATACTTCCTACGAACCTGCTTACAGAATAAAATTCGAGAGTATAAATCCTGCTTTTTCTTTATTTGTATATCGAAACGAAGGTTCAATTTTATTTGGTAAGTCTTCTATTAGTGCAAATGTTATTGACGGTTTTGAGCTTAAGCCGAATGATGGCAAAGTTGAACTATTGCTCCATATAACTGATGATTTTGGGACTCACACCTATTTAATTGGAAAAATAGACGATAAAGATGAAAGAATTAAGGCTGATGGTGAAGCTTGGATTACTCAAGTAAATCAGTTTTACGAAAATCATAGAAAAATGCAGACCGAGGTTGAGGCTGCTGGTTACGCGTAGGCAAATTCCCGAACTTTGGAAAGTTCGGCTACATTCTCAGTTTGTTGTTCAAAAAGCACTTGACATCAATTGCCTGTTGTGGTAGACTTCATTGTTGACGAGGAAGCAAATGTATTTCCGATTATATCGGCAGGAGTGCCGTTGTCTAAAACCTGAAACTCTGCACGCATGAATGTGGCAGGTTCTAAAAGTAAAGAGGAAAGGTGAAATGCGAAAGGCAATTCCCCTGCTCGGAGCGAAGCGGAGAGGCGAAGCAGCTTTTCACGCTTGAAAGCGGCAGTGCCCTTGTGTTTTAGCTTCTCACTTTCCCCTTTCCACTTCCCACTTTCCCCTTTTCTTTGTGGAGGGATTGTCATGATGTCTGAAAAAGGTGAAACGCAAATAGATATGGTAAGCCTTGAAGCGCCACTGCCCTTGGGCAGAATGACTGAAGAGCAGTTCGTTGCTTGGTGCGATGAGGATTGTCCGGCGGAATATGTCGATGGGAAGGTAATTTTAATGCCATCAGCGTCAACAATACATGAAAAAATATTTCGGTTTCTTATTCAGTCGTTAGGTTTGTATGTTTCTGAATTAGGATTAGGCGAGGTAATTGGCTCACAACTGCAAGCGCGTTTGCGAACGGGGTTACGTCGTGTTCCAGATTTGGTTTTCGTCTCAAAAGAAAGAACTGATTCTATTCGCGAAAAACACATTGAAGGCGCACCTGACTTAGCGATTGAAATTGTTTCAGACAGCAGCGTAGAGCGTGATTGGCGGCAAAAGGTTATTGACTATGAACAGGCTGGTATCAGCGAATACTGGATAATTGACCCGCGGACGCAACAGGTGGAAGTGTTATTGTTAAACGAAGTTGGCCGATATGAACCGGCGCAACTCGTGGATGGCGCGTACCACTCTAAGGCGGTGCCGGGTTTCTGGTTTCGTCCCGAATGGTTCTGGCAGGAACCGATGCCCAGTGTCATCGAATTATTGCGAAAGTTGGACGCTTTGTAAGCAACTTGGCTAAAAAGGTGAGGTGCAAATAGATATGGTAAGCCTTGAAGCGCCACTGCCCTTGGGCAGAATGACTGAGGAGCAATTCGTTGCTTGGTGCGATGAGGATTGTCCGGCGGAATATGTCGATGGGAAGGTAATTTTAATGCCATCAGCGTCAACAATACATGAAAAAATATTTCGGTTTCTTATTCAGTCGTTAGGTTTGTATGTTTCTGAATTAGGATTAGGCGAGGTAATTGGCTCACAACTGCAAGCGCGTTTGCGAACGGGGTTACGTCGTGTTCCAGATTTGGTTTTCGTCTCAAAAGAAAGAACTGATTCTATTCGCGAAAAACACATTGAAGGCGCACCTGACTTAGCGATTGAAATTGTTTCAGACAGCAGCGTAGAGCGTGATTGGCGGCAAAAGGTTATTGACTATGAACAGGCTGGTATCAGCGAATACTGGATAATTGACCCGCGGACGCAACAGGTGGAAGTGTTATTGTTAAACGAAGTTGGCCGATATGAACCGGCGCAACTCGTGGATGGCGCGTACCACTCTAAGGCGGTGCCGGGTTTCTGGTTTCGTCCCGAATGGTTCTGGCAGGAACCGATGCCCAGTGTCATCGAATTATTGCGAAAACTGGGTATTTTATAAGGAGAATATTATGAATATAGATTTCGGCGGCGTCAAAGAAGACGTCGTACTAAGAGAAGAGTTTCCTCTTGAGAAAGCAAGGGAAATACTTGCCTCAGAACAGATTGCAGTCATCGGATATGGCGTGCAAGGACCGGCGCAATCTCTCAATCTGAGGGACAATGGTTTTAAAGTTATTGTCGGGCAGTCAAAGGCGTTTGAGAAAGATTGGAACCGTGCAAAAGAGGACGGTTGGGTACCTGGTGAGACGTTGTTCGACATAGATGAAGCGGCTCAACGCGGCACCATTGTTAAAATGCTCGTTTCCGATGCCGCTCAGAAGATAATTTGGCCTACGATAAAGAAGAATCTTAACCCAGGGGACGCCCTCTATTTCTCACACGGTTTCTCAATTGTCTACAAAGACCAAACAGGGATAGTTCCCCCGGAGAACGTTGATGTTATCCTGGTAGCCCCAAAGGGCTCTGGAACAAGTGTGCGCAGGTTATTTCTCGAAGGGCGCGGCATTAACAGCAGCTATGCCGTTTTCCAAGATTACACAGGGAGAGCTCAAGACCGGACATTGGCTCTCGGAATAGCCATCGGTTCTGGCTATATGTTCGAGACGACTTTTGAGAATGAAGTATTCAGTGATTTAACTGGTGAACGCGGTGTTCTTATGGGAGCAATCTATGGGCTTTGGTTAGCTCAATACGAAGTCTTCAGAGAAAAAGGCCACACCCCGTCGGAGGCGTTCAATGAAACGGTAGAAGAAGCAACGCAAAGTCTCTATCCACTCATTGCCGAGAATGGAATGGACTGGATGTATGCCAATTGTAGTACCACAGCTCAACGCGGTGCTTTGGACTGGTACAAGAGGTTTAGGGATGCTGTGAAGCCTGTCTTCGAAGAATTGTATCAAAAAGTACAAGATGGCGTTGAGACAAAGCGCGTACTTGAAGTAAATAGTGATCCGAATTATCAGGAAAAACTTGACGAGGAATTGGCGGAGATAAGAGAATCCGAAATGTGGAAGGCTGGCGCGGCGGTTCGCTCACTACGCCCAGAAGGCAAGTAGTACAAACGATTTTCTTTGAGGGTGGGAATGGATGGATGGGTGGAAGAGACTCATCCATCCTTTTTTTCATCCGTTAAAATAGGTGTAATTACCCAATTTCCTTGTCGCCTCATAAATGTCAAAAGTCGAGAATGGTGAAGTTGTTATGGTAATCTACTTGGATAAGGATAAAGAAACATACAGCTACAAAGAAGTGCACGGACTCATCGACAGGCTCCTCAATTTTGTCAACAAACAGATAAAGGGCAACGGGGAATTTGGATTGGAATATCTGAGAGATAGCAATTGGATGGTGACTTTTGACAACGATGATGAGATAACCCGCAAAGCGAAAGAGGAATCACAGAGATTATTGAAGGAGACGGCTGACCGCATTGAAGAACTCTCTGGAACCCGCCCCGCTTGGGGGCCGAAGAGTGGGGTTTAATCGTCCAAAGTTGGGTCATTTGCCAGTTTCTTCAGCTTGCGCACCTGCTTTACATCTCCGATAACAATCAATGTATCCCCTGAATCCAACTGTATTATCGGCCTGGGGTTGTAAATGAAGTTGTCATCCTCGGCTTTTTGAACAGCTACTACTAACAGCCCCGTTCTGTTCGGAATCTGCGCTTCCTCCAGAGATATTCCGACAAGTTGGCTGCCTTCAGAAATTGTTGCTTCGCTAAACCGGGTTGCCGCTTCTTTATATAGCATTATGTCGAGAAAGCTCACCACTTTTGGTCTGAGTACGAGGGAAGCCAGTTTTAATCCGCCAAGAAAATCAGGCATGATTACTTCATTAGCACCCGCTCTCAAAATCTTTTTCTTTGCCATTTCATCGGTAGCTTTCGAGGCGATTTTTAGCTTTGGATTTATTGACCTGGCGGAAATAACTACGAATAAATTATCTTTATCCTCGGCCAAACAGGTTACCAAGCCGGTTGCTTTCTCAATACCCGCTTTCAGGAGGACTTCATCGTCTGTGGCATCACCTTGGATGTAAAGTAGCTTTTCGCGGGATTCCAGAATATGTTTAAGCCTGCTTTCATCTTGTTCAATTACTATAAAATTCGATTCCATTTTTAGAAACTCATTAATAGTATGAATCCCCGTATCTCCGGCCCCACAGACGATGTAATGGTTCTTCATCCGCGCTATTTCATTATCCATTTTTTTTCTCCTCAAAGTTTCGCTGAGTTGCCCTTCTACGATGAAAGCCATTGCATTTCCGATGCCATAAGCAAAGACAGCGATGCCAACTACAATCAGAAAGATTGTGAAAATCTTGCGCGCACTTGAAATCTGGTCATTGCAGGGATTATCGGTATAACCTACTGTTGTGAGTGTAATAGCTGTCATGTAGATTGCATCAAGGAGCGACCAATTTTTCTCAATCATTCTGTATCCGATTGTCCCTGCTAAGAATATTGCGATTATGCAAATTGCTGCTACAATGAGATTTCTTTGAATGTTCCCGCCAGGGGCGAAGCTTTTTTTCATGGTTATCCTACTTTTGTTCTGGAGAGTACAAGTCCTACTTCCGCAAACGCATTTGCTAATTTGCGTTTGGTCAGGAGGCTTGCATATATGACAACAGCCAGTGCTAAGAAAGGGCACCGGAGAAATATAGAGCGCACTGCGATGTATATTCTCATTTCAGTCATATTGGTGGCGATTGTATACATGGTATACGGCAGCGCTTTTAGAGTATGGCTCGTAAACCAAATCTTGAACAGAGTTGAAAATGATGTTTTGTCCGAGTCTCCCGATGGTATTTCGGAAGGTGAGGTCAAAACTAATTTCAAACAGGTTAAAGATGCGAACTCCGCGGGAAAAATTGACCTGAAAAAACTCCATCAAATCCTTGATGATTACCAGCGGAAGAAACCTTCGACGGTTGAAATTAACAACTTTTTAGATGAATTACGTTCTACCATCCTCACAGATTCAGGACAAAAGGGCTAAGGAACTCAGATGCTGTGTGAAAAGTCACTACGCTAAGTACCGCTATTTCTGCTATCGGTTCGATGGAGTATGGACGGACAGAGAAAGTCCACTACGGGCGGCACTTCCTGCGTAGCGTTGTGGTTTCGATACGCCTTCGGCTACTCAACCCAAGCCTCCGTCTCGACACTTCTCACACACGCTCTCAGAAATCAATGTTTTCCCCCAAAAAACTTGGTTTCTATGGCTATACTGTTATCGCTGAAGGGGATGCGTCCTATCCTCAAGCGGAAACGCAACACGCGCTCCAAGGAGATGAGACGCCCAGGAACCATGAATCATCTCTAACGCAACTCGTCCCTCTTCGCCAGACGAAATAGGCGGAGAACCGGGGGAGTCAGGTTCAAGCAACGAATGAATGATGCGCGACTGAAGCGTTTGGTTGGTTACGGAACCTGCCAAATGTGGGCCGGTGAGTTTGTCTTCCTCGGGTAGACAGAGACGTTCCCATTGGTGTCCTTCTACAGGCGTCATAAATTCGCCCCGGTGGATAAACATCACAGTTGAGACGCTTTGTCGCAATGCAATGCGTCCTTTTGTGCAGATTAAATCCAAACCGTATGCTTTATCATTGGCACGCGGTTGAGCTAAAAATTTACAATCGGCGTGCAAGCCATTGACAAATCCGAATGAACAGAAAGCGCGTTCGCCCACAACAAGTCCAGCATCCCGGTCGCGTGGATTGACCTCTTGGCTGTGTTGTATGTCCTCAACAGTTGCCTCCCTATTGCCGACAGTAATATGCGCCGACGCCCAACTTACTTTTCCTGCGAAATTGTGAACCCAATCAAACAGATGCGTCCCCATTTCCATCATAGAATTGCCAGCCTTGCGTCCACCTTTGTCGTAAGCGCGAATCAAAATCAAATCGCCTATTTCGTCGCCTGCAATCAATCGCTTCGCATATTCATTGTAAGCGCTGGCGCGTTTTTGATGGTTTATTGATAATCGCACCCCCGCCTTAGAGCAAGCTTCAATCATTTCGTCCGCTTGTTTTAGTGTTATCGCCATCGGTTTCTCGCAAAGAACATGAACGCCATGAGAAGCGGCGGCAATAGTCGGTGCATGGTGTTGGGGTGCCTGAGTTGAGATAACGACTAAATCCAGCTTCTCTCGTGCAAACATCTCCTCATAATCGGTATAAAGCGCTGAGATACCATACCTTTGCTGAAATGCTTGCAAAGCTTCTTCGCGAATATCGCACAGAGCAACCAAATCCACCACATCGTCCTTCATAAGCGTATTTGTGTGGTCAACTCCTTTTCCGCCGCACCCAATAAGCGCGGCACGATATTTTGCCATCAATTTTTCTCCTTTTGTGCTAAAAGCCAGGTTTTTGCTGCGAAAATCCTATAGATGTAAAACGTCGTCCCCAAAAATTCGGTTTCCGACAATTTACCAAAATTTCCCGCTAATGTCAACAGAAGAATACATTTGGGACAGTTTTGTAAAAATGATAGAAACCAGGTTCTTCCAAAAAACCTGGTTTCTGAGCCAACAGAAAAAATTGTTGTTGACTTGAAGGGAAAAAGATGATAAAATCTGACTACCTTACGAAATGGCGGCAGAAGTTGCTGCATAAATAGAAACCACTTTTCTCCAAAAACTGGTTTCCGAACCGAAAGGAGGAAGCACGATGATTGTGATTGAGCCATCTATATTGTCTGCTGATTTTACGCGGCTTGGTGAGCAAGTTAGCGAGGCCGAAGCCGCTGGTGTCAAAGCGATACAGGTGGATGTGATGGACGGGCGTTTTGTTCCCAACATCACATTTGGCCCGGGTGTGGTGTCGGCACTACGCCCCTTAGTGCGCTTACTGTTGGACGTACACCTGATGATAGTTGAGCCGGAGCAGTTCCTGACCGCGTTTAGAGACGCAGGGGCTGACCGATTGATAGTACACCAAGAGGCCTGTCCAAACCTCCACCGCGTGTTGCAGTCCATCCGCGAACTCGGAATTGAGGCGGGAGTATGTATCAACCCCGGCACGCCCCTGTGCGTTTTGGAGGAAGTGTTGGATTTGATTGACCTGATACAGGTGATGACGGTGAATCCCGGTTTTGGAGGACAAGCGTTTATTCATAGCCAACTGGATAAGATTCAGCGTTTGCGGCAAATGCTGGACGAGCGCGCACAAAACGTATCCATTGCTGTGGACGGTGGGATAAACACGACTACTGCGCCGCTGGTAGTGAAGGCGGGGGCTACGGTGTTAGTGGCTGGTTCCAGTGTATACAACCGCACAGTGTCGGTTGCCGAAAACGTGGCTGCGCTGCATGCAAGCATAATGCAAGGAGGTACGGAATAATGAAACTCGGAATGATTGGCATGGGTAGGATGGGAAGTAATATGGCGCGTAGACTCGCACGTGGCGGACATTTGGTGTTGGTTTACAACCGTTCGCCTGAAAAGGCCTACGCGCTGGCAGACGAGGAACCGAACGCAGTGGCAGTAAAGTCGCTGGAGGAGATGACCGCGCAACTCACCCCGCCCCGTACAGTGTGGATAATGTTACCCGCCGGCGATGCCACTGAACAGATGATTGGCGTTCTGTTGAATATGCTGGCACCAGGCGATGTGCTCATCGAGGGTGCCAATTCCAACTATCGCGATACGATGCGCAGGGCAGCTAAAGTAACTGCACAAGGGCTACACTTCGTGGACGCAGGAACCAGCGGCGGCATTTGGGGGTTGTCCGAAGGCTACAGCATGATGGTAGGCGGCGAGAAAGAAATTGTGGAACGGCTTCGCCCCATCTTTGAGACGCTTGCCCCGGCTCCGGACAAAGGGTGGGGATACGTCGGGCCAAGCGGTGCTGGACATTTCGTCAAGATGGTACACAACGGCATCGAATACGGACTGATGCAAGCCTACGCAGAGGGCTTTGAAATCCTGAAAGCCAAGAAGGACTTTGAGCTTGATATGTACCAGATAGCCGAAATCTGGCGTAACGGCAGCGTAGTTCGCTCCTGGCTCCTCGACTTAATCGCTGCCGCGTTAAGCGAAGAACAAGATTTGAGTAGCGTCAAGGGCTGGGTAGCCGATTCGGGTGAGGGACGCTGGACGGTGGCGGAAGCAATTGACCAGGATGTCCCCGCCCCGGTCATCACCCTGGCGCTGTTGATGCGCTTTGTCAGTCGGCAAGACGATAGTTATGCCGCCAAATTGCTCGCGGTCATGCGAGAGCAGTTCGGCGGGCATTCGGTCAAGCGTGAGACGTGATTTGGGAGCGCAATGACAGAGAGATTGAAGATTGATTGTTTTTTCAATCTTCAATCTTCAATCCATTCACTTGCCCATCTTCCTCAGGTTTTGCAGGCACTTATCCACACATTCAAGCGGTGGGAAGGCATAACTCTCTTGTTCAACAATGTACCACTCAGTCCCTCCTGTACTTTCGCAGAGTGCGAACACGTCGTCCCAGCAAACTTCATCTTCGCCGATAAGCGCTTTGGAATTCGTACTGGAATACGCCTTCAAGTGTACTGTAGTCGCTCGCCCCGGATAGCGTTCGAGGAATGGAATTGGGTTAGCGCCACCGTGGAGAGCGTTGCCGGTATCCAACTGCATCACCACCTCGGCATTGGTGTTGCCGAAGAAGGTATCCCACGGTAACTCACCATCCATAGGTGTAAATTCAATGCTGTGATTGTGATAACCGGTGCGCATCCCCTCTGGCTTAACCCTCTCCGAAATCTCGTTGAACAACTTAGCTGTACCCAGCCAGGCAGAACGGCAACAGCGTCTCTCTTCGGGAAGTCCCGGTACGATGAGAAAACGATTGCCAAGGATGTGGTGAAACTTCACCGTCCGCTTGAGTTCATCGCCAAGCAATGTGTTCAGCCCGGTATGTGTTCCAGCAACCTTCAGTCCCATGTTGTCGCATAGTGTGCGCAGTTCCTTTGCGTCGCGCCCGTAGTAACCAGCAAATTCGACTCCCTCATAGCCCATCTTTGCCACAGCCTCAAGTGTGCCTGGCAAATCTCGTGCGCAATCTTCGCGCACAGAATACAATTGTAATGCGATTGGAATTTTACTCATCTTTTGCCTCCTATAAAATACGCAAAATACGAACACCTTTTACGGTAACTCGTAATCTATTGTACTATGTGCATACCCAGAAGTCAACCCTAATTCTCAGCCGGAAGATAATTTATTTAGAAATGACGCAAATTTAACCACTTTGCTCTGAGTTTTTCCTTGACTATTACCTCAGATGGGAGTAAAATTTATGTTAATAGAACTGATGAAATGAGCGAACGGGCGAAAGAGTTCGTTTCATAAATCCGTATAGGGTTTTACTGCATCTGGACGGATGGAGAGCGTCCGCTACAACAGGGAAGCCACGCGTAGTGTCGTAAAAAGTCTCGACACTTTTTTACCCTACATGAATTAAAAAAACAAACCACTTAGGGGGTAAATATATGTCTTATGTAAAAGCCCCAGAAGTTTTTCCAGAATTTAAACTACCGTCCAACCGTTTTTTTGAAGATAGTCATTGGGTGAACGAAAACATCAACGAATTAGTCAAAAAATATCCTGACCAGTGGATAGCTGTTTATGATAAGGAGATTGTCGCTGTAGATGAAAATTTGGCAGAGGTTGAAAAGGTTGCTGCAAAGAAGGAGATTAACGGACAATGTGTCTACTCCTTCATTGAGGGATATTCAAGATTCTACAAAAGTGAATCTGTTTTACCGAACCACTGCTGATTCCGGCCTTTTCTTGGAATTAGGGCTTGTCATTAGTATAGTGAGGTTGATGGTGCTTGTATCTTTTCGCCAAGCAGGTAGTTGGAGTAAAATCTGGGAAGCGATTATAGATACAGGCGGTCCCATTTCTGTAATTCCTCACAGTATTTGGCAGGACATTGATTATCGTCTGCTCTCTACGAGGGATTATAATGTTTCTCTTGCTGGTATCCCTACAACAGGCAAACTCGCTCAAGTATTCATTTGCATGCACGACGACATTAATATCTCGCAAACCTTGGTAGTAAAAGCTTATTTGTTAAATGACGACGTTCACCCTCTCATTCTCGGTTTCGAGGATTTTCTGACCAGGATAGGACTTTACAGCAATTACAATGAAGAGAAAGCATATTTGGAATTTCCAGAAGATTTACGAGGATAGTTCATTTCTCAACGGCGGCTTGTAGTAAGTTTATTTATAACCATTCCAGGAAAGTTGAGGTAACTTATGCAAACAGAAAAAAAAGATTTGATAAGTGAACTGGAAGAGAAGGCGCGGAGAATTCGCGTCAACGTAGTCAAGATGGCAGGTATGTCGTCCTGTCATACAGGCGGTTCATTTTCCATAGCCGATATGCTGGCGGCGTTGTATTTTCACACCATGAAAGTTGACCCACGGAACCCACAGTGGGAGAGCAGGGATTATTTTATCTTGAGCAAGGGACATACCGTTCCAGCGTTAGACGCCGCCCTTGCATTATGCGGTTTCTTTCCCGAAAGCGAACTGCTCACCCATCTTGAACTCGACAGTTTCATCTCCGGCCACGCCAGCACGAAAACGCCGGGAATCGAAGTGTCCACGGGTTCTTTGGGACACGGATTGTCCATCGGCGTTGGAGCAGCCATCGGCATCAGGGCGAACAAGGGGGATAACCGCGTATTCGTCCTGTTAGGCGACGGCGAATTGCAAGAAGGTTCAAACTGGGAAGCGGCGATGTCCGCATCTCATCACAAGTTAGACAACCTCATTGCGATAATTGACCGGAATTGGTATCAAACGGGCGATACGGAAAAAATGATGGCACTCGAACCTTTAGAAGACAAATGGCGTAGCTTCGGTTGGAGTGTGCGGGTTATTGACGGCAACGATATGCCGCAGGTGGTTGATGCGCTTGAGCAAACGCCTTATGAAACATCCCGCCCGTCGGCTATTATCGCTCAGACTATCAAGGGAAAAGGCGTCTCATTCGTTGAAGCAGCACACGCTCACATGAACACGTTCAACAAAGAACAGGAACTCGCAGCACTGCGAGAACTCGGTGAGAACGTATAATTACTGGGGGTTTACTCTACATTGGGAGGTTAATATCAATGGCAAAATCATTTTCTCAGGTTTTACTTGAATTAGCACGTGAAAATCCGAAGATTTTCGGCGTCAGTTGTGATTGTTGGGGGTTCGTAGCACCGTTGGCTGCGGAGTTTCCGGAGCGCGCTGTTGAAGTAGGGATAGCAGAGCAAAACCTTATCGGCGTAGCAGCGGGGTTAGCATTGGTGGGCAATATCCCCTTTGCCTTCGGCATGAATCCGTTTGTGACGATGCGTTGTTTCGAGCAGGTTCGCACCGACGTTGGCTATGGCAAGCGCAACGTTAAGGTTATCGGTGGTTACGGAAGTGGGCTTGCGTTCGGCGGCTGGGGGCCGACACACCACGCTACAGAAGAGATAGCACTCATGCGCCTCATTCCTGGTATGACAGTTATAATGCCCGCGGACGCCGTGGATACAGAACGTGCGGCGCGAGCTGCCGCCGAACACGTTGGGCCAGTCTACATCGCCATTGCAGATGGAACGCTGCCTCTTCAAGTACCTGAAGAGGAGCGGGAGTTTGAAATCGGCAAGGCTACCACCCTGCGCGAGGGGGAAGATGTCACGGTAATAGCCACCGGTTCGGCTGTTTCTGAAGCGCTGAGAGCCGGTGAACTCTTAGCAGAGCAGGACATTTCCGCGCGCATACTCAACATGCACACCGTCAAACCCATTGACTGCGACGCTATTCTTGCCGCCGCCCAAGAGACACGGGCAATCATAACCATTGAGGAACACACCGTAATTGGCGGGCTGGGAGGCGGTGTGTCAGAAGTTTGCGCAAGCGCTGGCATCGGTCAGGTAAAAAGACTTGGGTTGCAAGATGTATTCTGCACAACTGTCGGGAGCTACGCAGATGTGAAACGTCGTTATGGCATCACAGCAGAGGGCATAGTTCAAGCGGTTGCAGAGTTGTCGTAGGTAGGCATGGCTGGACGTTTTTATTCCGCTTCCGATAGCGCCCTATAGTATGCCCTCAACGGCTGTTCGTATTCAGGCGGATAGGATTCGTCCATTGCGTCCAACAGTTTATCGCGCAATTCCTTAGGCAGGTGGACGGCTTTGTTTACCCAGACTATCATATCCTTGCTGAATTCGTCGTTGGTACGTCGAAGGCTACGGATAACCATTCGTTGTTTCTTAGTTATTCCAGCGTAGCGGTAGTCGCGCATGTCATCCTCGACTTCCTTCATCAGTCGGACGCCCTCGCTAAAATCTCTCTTGGCGATACCGATAGCTTGCAGGCTTTTTTGTACCCTCTCGGCTTTCTCGCGGATTCCACTCTGCATGTTGGCGAGTCGGTTCATTTCGTCTATCAGTTTTGGAGGATACCGTCCTGACAAACCTTCTGCGCCGGCACCGCTACGTTTGCCGCCACCTGTTGAACCGCCTGTCTTTTGCGCACGTAGTTCTTCGACATAGCCTTTCTCAAATGGGTCATTTGTTAAGCGTGTGGGGATAGTTCGCCCGTCCAGCCCTTTTGCGACGTTTTCCACCAATTCGCCCGACGATTTTCCTGCTCGACCATCCCCGCTTCGCCCGTTCAATTCGATGTCGTTGGGGAGGGTGTTGCCCGTTTTGCCCTTTGCGCTGAAATTGCTAATCGGCCCATCCATTACCGTCCAGCCAGCAGCGCTTATGGAGTCTGCCCAGGAACTTGTAATATCTTCTACCTCCTCAGTCAGTTCCTCCTCGCTGGCGAGCAAATCTCCGATTAAATCGGACAATTCGTCAGGAAGTTCCGCCATCGGAATGTCTGGCATATCCGGCGGCTGTTCCAAATCCCACTTTATGTAATCGGGGACGTCTGGCAGCCACATCTCCAAATCCTCGACGAGTTCCTCCGCCAGCTCGCGTCCCAACTGTTCAAGCGGCACCGCCATGTGTATGTCCTTTTGTTCGAGCGCATCGGCGGCTCTCTCGGTGTGTTCGATTATCTCCTTGTAGTCGGATACTAACGTTGGGTTTGCGAAGGATTGTTCCGCTAACAGTTTAATTTCGTCAACGCCCTCCGTGAGCATCTTCGCCCATTTGTCCTCCTCCTCCGCTAATTTTTCCGACTTTGCCACATCGTCTTTGGCGAAATCTTCGGGTTTGCGGGGCAGTTCGTTGGTTTCGGGGATGATGCGCTTTTGGGCTTCAATGTATTCGTTTAGCCGCCCAATCATCTCCTGCAACATCTTTATCGCCTTCTCCCTCTCCTCCTTTGATGTTTTGTTCGCAGCTTCATCAGCGGTTTTGGCGATGTTCTGGCGTTCTTCAAGGCGTTTTATAAGGCTTTCCAGGATGGCGATGATTTTCGCTTGCACTGCGCTAACCGTCTTGCGTAGTGATTTGTCGGGTAGGTTTCCAACCATATCTGACCTACGGGACGGAGAGCGTGAACGGGACAGAGGGCGTTCACTACGTTCCAGTTTTTCCAGAAGTGCGATGGCTTCCGACATCTCCTTTGCTATCAAACCATCCAGCGTGGTGATGATGGTTGTCAACGGGCGAGTGGCTTGCTTCATCTGCGTACTCAAATCGCCTGTCATGGAACGGATGAAAATTTCCCGTTCTATCAGTTGGCGCGCTGGTTTACGGCTGTCCGTGTCAGCTTTGTTGCGTTTTTGCAGGGCGATAATCTCATAGAGTTGCTTTAACTGGTCGAGTTCTTCACGCAACATGCGTCGCTTTTCAGTTTCTGGGCTTACTATTTTCACAGAAAATTTCTCCGATTGCGAAGAGAGCCCGCCTGTATCTACAGCTTTAGCATAGTAGGTTACTACGTCCCCTTCTTTAAGTCGGAGGGTGCTGAATGCCCAAAGATGGGATTCGCTTGTGTTGCGTTTTGGCTTTTCGTAGTTCCATCTCCTCGCTTCTCTCCCATCAACGGGACGTACTCCATAAAACAGGGCGATGTCGGCAACCCCATAATCGTCGCGTGCTTCTATCAGCAATTGCAGGGACGAATTTGGATTCAAGGTTACGTCTGCGCCGGGCTGGACAAATCCGATTTCGGGCGGGTTGTCTTTGATTGCTCTGATGCTGCGTTTGATTGGGGCAGGATTTTCGTATCCGTCCATATCCTTCATCTTAATCTGATAGAAGGACGTTCTTTGGACTTCCAATTCGGCCAACAACGCACCTTCCTGTGAAATGTCCACTTTTCCTTCGGTTTCGCCGCCTAAGGACAAAACCGCTTCGGCGATGGGTTTGTTGGGATAAACTGTGATATTTACCTTGCTGCCGATTGGTGCGCTGATGTTACCGTCAGTCCTTTCCAGCGTTTTTGCGGGGAGTTGGGTATATTTTGGGTATTCGTAATCCAATTTGATGTTTTCTACAGCCGGGCTTTCAGTAACCCTGATATGATAACTTCCTGAATCCGGTGCCCTTGAACGTCCTGCCATTACCCGATATTCTACGAGTTCGTTGAGCGTTTTGAAAATATGCGTAAATTTTTCGTCAAGCTGTTCTTTTTGCCATTTTCCATCTTTACCGATGCGATAGCGAACCGCCGGGGCACTGCGTGGTTTGCCTTGAAAAACCGCTTCTATTTTGACCGATTCTCCCTTGAGCACAACGCAGTCTCCAGGCGTAACTTTTATGGACGGCGCGGCTATAGCGTCAACGCCCGACATCGGGATAAAAAATCGTTTAGCGGCGTTTGAGAAATAGTTGAAGAAAATACCAGCGTATCCAGCCAACACCAAACCCAATACCAACACGACTATCCAGAACCTTTTCGCCCGGCGTTTCTCGAAAACTTTGCGTACGTCCAATTCATCAACCATTGCGGCGGTGTCATCTACCACTGCGGTCAAAATCGCCGGCGACGGCACCTTTTCACGGCTGAGTTGCAAACAGTTGATTAGCCGATTGCGCAGGTTAGAGGACGCCCTGTCCGCATGGATTGCAAAATAGTCGTCGCTCTTTTTTTTAATCAGCGGCTTTGCAACAAACATCCCCAAAATAGTCGTCGCTGCTACTACCATCAACGCCTGCAACGCAAGAATCGCCCTCCAGGAAAAAGCTAACACGTTGTCTAAACTGAAATTTATCAATACCAACGACGCGAGAACGATGAGAAGCAACCCGAAACCTTCGAGCAGTTTGACGAAAATCCATTGCTGGCGTACCTTATTTAGATGTGTTATCAATTTTTTATAGTTCGGAGATAAATTTCCAGTCGGTTGATTTAATTCAATATTTGCCATTGTGAGCGCCTCCTAATTTATTCATCGAAAAATCCATTCATCATCAACTCTTCTAATGATTCTATCTTTAAAGAAGCCTCTAAGAGAGATTGCAACTTCTGAATATCCGTGAGGGACGAAATTTTCTTCTGCAAATATTCTGAGAGTTCCTGGAACCTGTGGGCAAGAATCTGTTGGATAGAGCTTTGCAAAGTGTGTGCAACCCCTTGTTGCAGTCCTCGTTTGAACCCGCTTTCCTCTCCTTGTTTGATTAATGGGTTGATAATCAATTCATTCACCTCCGGGTATACTTCGCTAATCAATCGTAGCGCGCTCTCTTTTAGTTACCGAAAAAACCATTCATCACTAACTCTTCCAACGATTCTATCTTTAAAGAAGCCTCTAAGAGGGTTTGCAACCTCTGAACATCAGTGAGGGACGAGATTTTTTTCTGCAAATCTCCTGAGAGTTCCTGGAACCTGTGGGTAAGAATCTGTTGGATAGATTCTTGCAAAGTGAGCTGTCGTCCCTGTTCGATTCCTTGTTTTCGTCCTTGTTCTACTAATGGGTTGATAATCAATTCATTCACCTCCGGGTATACTTCGCTAATCAATCGTTGATAAATCTCTTTCTCTTCTTCCGTCAACATTAGGTAAGTCTCAAGCGCGTAGACAATCAAGTCTATCTGCCTATTGGTCAAACTTTCCTTATACGATAGCAGCTTTCGATAACATTCTACTTTGAGTTCGGCGGCTGACATTCCGTCTCTATCCATGAAAACCGCCAGAGCGCACACAACGGGATTATCCTTCCGCAAATACTCCTTTGCAGACAACATCGGTAGGTTGATGGTGGTATACCCGCAACTAAGGTAAGTATGCGGAGAGCCGGTTTTACATTCTTCGCGACTGATAGGTTCGTCAGCCGTGTAATTGCAGAAAACGAATGACAACAGACGCTTTTTGTTTTGCCACTCAATGAACTCGGCATAAGAGAATGAATCCTTGCGCTCTCTTTCCATCTCTCTTGAGTAAATCAGACTTTGGTAACCCAACATCCGCGCAGGGAAGTCAAACCTTCTTTGCTGTTGGGATTCGATGTGTATCAGCAAGGCGGATTGCAACGGGGATTTGTACAGTACCTCCTGTAGCACGTCTACAAATCGCTCCTCGCCCTCGGGTGATTCTGTGTAAAAATCTTTGTTTAAATCTTTCCTCTGGTCAAAATCGCAGTATTCTGCTTCATCGGGAAAAAACAGTTCCACTACCTCCGGAAGACAATCCACTGAAAGTTCTTTCATAAATTGGTCAAGTTCCATCTTTCCTTTTCCTAACCAGCGGCATGTAATACCGTTTTAAGAAAATAATGCAATATCATTTTTTTTATCCGCTAATCCACGCTAATCTTCACGAATAAAAAAATATTAGCGTAAATTCGCGAAGATTAGCGGATAGTTTTTGAAATAGGCCCGCTCATGAAGCGCTGTAAGCCGCTTTTCAGCGGGGTTTTATCCGAAGATAATATTGCATTAATTATTTAAGTTGGTATAAGATGCAAGTTATCATTAAAATTATACCATGCCTGGATGCAGAATTCAAATGCTAACTTTTTGCTTGATAACTTTAATGTATACGTGATATAATTTTTTTGAAGGAGGTTATAATGTCTCGCTTTTGGAATTGGAAGTATCTGTTCGTACTTTTACTTGTGATTCATCTGGTTCCGATTTGGGCTTTTTGGTATTTTCCCACGCAAGATGGGCCCAGCCATATCTACAACTCCAAAGTGCTGAAGGAATATCACAATCGCGCAAATTACCAGATACGACAGGTTTTCAAGATAAATTTAAAGATTTTCCCAAATTGGCTATCACATCTTTCGATGATGATTTTGATGTACATCGTGCCGCCGATGATAGCGGAGAAGATTTTGCTCTCCGCCTGCATAGCGATGGTTCCGCTATCGCTGCTGTATTTACTTGACGCGGTAGAGCGACGCAACGTACTTTTCTGTCTGCTTGGGTTCATCTATGCCTATAACAACTTGCTTCACATGGGCTTTTATAATTTCGCCCTCAGCGTTTCGATGTTCCTGTTCACGTTAGGATACTGGTGGAAACACAAGCAGGACATCAGCGTATATCAAATTGTCATCCTCAATGTATTGTTGTTTCTCACTTACTTGAGCCACTTCGCTTCTTACGCGTTGTTGTTGGTTGCGATGGCGACGATTGCGCTTGTTTCTTTCCTTTCAAAGACGGTGGAAAGTTTGTGGGAGATGAAGAGGACAAAACTTTCCCTTTCAACTGTATCAAGGGAAGTTTTGCAACAAGTCAAGCCGTTAGCGAAATTCGGAGGTTACATGCTGCTGGCTTACACTCTCGGCTTGGAATACTATCTCGCTACTCGCGACCCGACGGGTGGCTCCTTCCCTGGAATGGAGTGGGCAAAGAAGTTTTTCTGGGACATGCTCATCCTCGTTTCTTACACAGATTGGCACATCGGCGTGATGCATGTTTTGTTGGGTTTACTCTTCGCGGCAGCGTTTACAACGCTCGTCTATCGAATTTGGAGACGGCAAATATATCTTGAGCGGGATGTCTTTCTGTTGTTAGCCATTCTCTTCACTGTGGTGTTCTTCACATCACCAAGGGGGCAATGCGGAGGAGGCTGGGTATGCGACAGGGTTTATATATACATCGTTCCATTTTTAGCTGTCTGGTTTGTCGCGTTTCATAAGCCCC
>CAZRLY010000026.1:4639-29396 GCA_964601015.1 uncultured bacterium | reverse complement strand
TTTAGCCTTCGAATCAATTCGAGGCTAAAAGCTGAAGTCGTCTCAAAGACGACTAAGACTAGGTTTTAGTCCACTTTGAGTGGACTTTAGCTTTCAGCCTGAACTTGAGTTCAAGGCGTTTGGGTTCCTTAACTTGATACGCATGGGGAAAGGAAACCTGTCCCCCCAAAATAGAAATGAATAATTCTAAATCTCAGTTGTTATATCAAGAATCCGTAAAATACATGCCCGGCGGAGTAAATAGTCCCGTTCGCGCATACAAAGCGGTGGGTGGCAATCCGATTTTCATTAACCGCGCCAATGGTTCAAAAATATACGATGTAGATGGAAATGAATATATTGATTATGTCTGTTCATGGGGGCCGCTGATTTTGGGACATGCACATCCAGAAGTTGCTGCCGCTTTGAATGAGCGGATAAGCAAGGGAACAAGTTACGGCGCGCCCACTGAACTGGAATTGGAGATGGCACGCATCATAACTGACGCCGTCCCTTCCATTGAAATGGTCAGAATGGTAAGTTCCGGCACGGAAGCCACGATGAGTGCTATTCGATTGGCGAGGGGATATACAAATAGAAGCAAGATTGTAAAATTTGAAGGATGCTATCATGGACATGGAGATTCATTCCTGATAAAAGCAGGTTCAGGCGCGCTCACATTAGGTATACCTACAAGTCCGGGCGTACCGGGGGAAATAGCGCAACTTACCATCACAGCCCCGTATAACAATTTAGAAAAACTGCGTGAAATATTTGCCGATGAAGGCGAGAACATCGCTGCTGTCATTATCGAACCGGTAGCGGGGAACATGGGTGTCATACCACCGAAGCCAGGGTATCTCAATGGGTTGAGAGAACTGACAAGGCAATATGATTCTTTGTTGATATTCGATGAGGTAATTACAGGCTTTCGTCTCGCTTTTGGTGGAGCGCAGGAGCTTTACAACGTTTCACCTGACTTAACATGCCTTGGCAAAATTATCGGCGGTGGGTTGCCTGTCGGCGCGTATGGCGGAAAGAAGGAAATCATGGAACAAATGGCACCAACGGGCCCCATCTATCAAGCAGGAACTTTATCTGGCAACCCTCTTGCTATGGTTGCTGGAATTACTACCTTGAAAATTTTGCAAAATGGGGATGTATACCAGAAACTGGAAGAGAAATCTGCTAAACTTGCTTCAGGACTTTCTGAGGCGGCCAAAAAAGCAGACGCTAAAGTCTCTTTTAATCGAGTAGGTTCTATGTTGTGTACCTTCTTTACAGAGGAAAAGGTTGTCGATTACAATACGGCATCTACTTCAGATACTCAAAAATATGCGTCTTTCTTTCAAAAAATGTTGGAAGAGGGCATATATCTGGCTCCGTCTCAGTTTGAAACTGCTTTTGTTTCCCTGCTTCATGAAGATGAAGAGATAGATAAGACGATAGAATCAAGTTATTCAGCTTTCAAGGTGATTTTGTGATTCGTTTTGCTCGCTACGAAGAGCGAGCAAAACTTACTAATCATCCTTTTTCCACCATCACAGGTGTTTCGGAGAAGGGAACCTGACGTACACAGTTTATCAGTGTTGCCCCCGTTCCATCAAAAGAGATTTCAATCCTATCCCCTGTTTGATAGGTTGGTCGATTCGGAAAAGAGAGTTTCATTGTCCCGAAAAAATGCAAATGAACATCGCCAGGAACACGAAATTGGGGATATTTGAAATGGTGGGCTTCAAGATTTGCGAGGGTATGGCTCATGTGATTTTGACCTGTGAGGAGTTCTCCGGAATTATAAATCTCCTTCCCTTCCCGCACGATGCGACAGTTCCCCCGGACATCCATGAAACTCTGATCTGTTACTAACTCCGGCCCAACTGAACAGACTCGCATTTTGGAGGGAGCTAACCACAGGTAGTTTACGCGCTCCATCTTGTGGTCAGCCCATTCGTTACCCACAGCAAAGCCGAGCCGGCAAGGTATACCATCATCGTCAATTACATAGCAACCGACGATTTCTGGTTCCTCGCCGCCGTCTTCCGTGAAGTCGGGAATATCCAAAAAGTCGTTGTGTCCCCGCAATATCATCCCGCTTCCTTTGTAGAACCATTCCGGTTGAACTCCGCGCATACCCGCTTCAGGCTTGCCACCCTTTAACCCCATCTCGAACATCTTCTGAGAGTCCGTCTTAGGAGTTTCGACATCTGCGTTAGCAACAGCGTGCATCTGGTCGCGTTGCTCCATACTGCCCAAATGCGTCAACCCTGTTCCTGAAATCAAGCAGTGCGCTGGCTCCGGATGGTCAAGCGAGGGCAGGAGCCAGCCGTTAGCATCCCCTGGACATGCTTTTAGCAGTTGCTCGTAAGGCATAGTATCCGGGTTCTGGATTGGAACACCAGTGAGGTACGTGCTGATAGTCTTACGGTTTCTGCGAGCTTCAAGGAAAAGGTGGTAAATATGTGTCCATTTCTCGTTGACGCTGGTCAAATCAACGACATTTTTACCATCAATGTATCCGATTCGCCTCCCCTTTTGAGGCAAGTGAAATTGAATGAGTCTCATGTTTTGCTATTCCTTTCATCAGTACGAGAGGGCAGACACACCGGTCAGCCGCTACAGGGACGCAATAATTTTCCGTATGTACTCCAAATCCGCCTTTACTAAACTGCTCGTCAACTCTATGCTTCTTTCGACGGGATACTCACCGTGTATCGAAAGCGGCCCATCATACCCCTTGAGGAGTTGGAGGACATGCGGCCAGGGGACTAATCCTTCAGCAAGGGGCGTCCAGATGATTTTCCACCGAAACAGCCCGTTTGCATCAGGCAGGGGATAGTAACGCGGGCTTTTGACGTTCACAGAATGCAAATACTCTCCCGTTATTGCAAACGCCATAGCGTAGTCCTCGCCGCTGATAGCTAAATGCCCCGGGTCAATTTGCAATCCAAGCCATTTCGGGTTTCTATCCTTGAGCATGATAGCAGTAGCTGAACAATTGCAGTTTAGACATCCGCCAGAGTGAATTTGCATGTTTGCCTTCACACCGTGTTTTTCGCACAACGGTTCCAAGCTCGCCAAATCTTTTCGCGCTTGTTCCATTGTCGCCCAATAGTCATCTCCGCGCCGATATCCCCAACTTCCCGTTCGCAACATTTTAACCCCAGACTCCGCCGCCGCCGCTAACACCACCTCTGCATGAGGCTCATCGCCCCGCTTCAAACCTGTTACAATGGAAGGAACAGACAAGCCAATTTCGTTAAGTGTCTTGACAGCCCCAGGCAACTCTTTAGCAGCAGTTTCATGGGTAATCTGACTGCCCGGTCGAACGGGCAAATCAACGCCGTCAAAGCCCATCTCTTTAATCCGATGTCCCATTTCCTCAATGGATAAAGGAACTAAAAATTTGCTGAATAAAATACATTCCATCTTTTGTCTCCTTTGAATTTGACTGGTTCTTTCTCTTTCTGTGGGGAAGTAAAGAGTAAAAAGTAAAATTAATTTTGCGTTTATGAAATGGATAGCGGGGCGTACTATTACAGACGCCATCGCCTGAAATGTAGGTCAATTGACCATTGGGTGCTTTAACGTTTGAAATTAACGATAAGTGTACCTTTCTTCTGAAGCTCTGCATGCTTGAAAGCGAAAAAGTCGGATAAAGAAAAAGATTAAATCAAAGATTTAAATCTCCCCCCTCCGCTTCGCGACGGGCAGGCAAAGCCTTCACTTTTTCGCATTGATGCGTGGGGTGTCTCGTTTTCTCGTTTTCCCGTTTTCTCGTTTTCGCTCTTTTTTTCACTCTTTACTCTTCACCTCTTTTAACTCCCTCCATCCAATCAACTTGATATTCAATTCATCTAACAACTCTTTAGTTTCAGGCGAAGTGAATATCCTGTAATCGTTATACCGTCGTCGCCAAACACCGGTGATGTGCCTAAGTTCAGATTGGTTACTTCCAAGATGGATGATGATTTGATTCACGCCCGGTCGCAAATTTTTAAGTACCCTGTAATACGATTCTTTCCGATTTTTGTACGCGTCGCCATTGACTCTGGTAATCAACATATCCAGCATCGGAAAGTCGCTGTTTCGTATCAACTCTATCACACTGTCGGGTAGCGAATCCCCCTGGGATTTGAATAGTGCTAAGACGTGCGGAGTTGGGTTAATCATCATGGGTGGGACGTGGTATTCTTCGCCGAGTTTATAATAAACTTCAAAGAATTTCGGGCTGGCAAATAGCGTTCCCATGTGGGTGTCGAGATGGGTAGGATGTATTCCAAACTTTTTAGCGCGTTCAATTTGCGCTCGCAGTTCAATTTCCACCTCTTCCGGTGTTGCGTGTTTCACCACATCTTTCACTTTACGCCACATAAACCCCTCTTCGTCTACTAATCCCGGCACTTGTGCAATCGGTGCTACAGGACGCCATCGGTAGTATTTCCATTCGCTCGTCAAAGTCAAATGCAATCCCACATCCACTTCAGGGTGTTTTTTGCAGTATGCTGCTATTTCGGGAAACCAGGGACACGGCACCATAATACTGCCAGAGGTAACCATGCCCTTTTTAAACGCCTTGATGCTGGCGTCATTCACAGCATGACACATTCCGATGTCGTCGGCATGAACTATCAATAATTTAGCGTCGGCTTCATATCCGAGTTTTTCCGCTATGGTTTCCGTATGCGCGCTCACGGTAAAAGCCATCATCGCAAAAATTCCCGCCAATGGATATACTGAATTGAAAATGGTCATTTTGTTCCTCCTTGTAAAACAAATGAATACAAATTATTGGGAATACGAAATTGATGGAGGACATTATATCATAATAGATAATTTTCCTGCAATGATTGATTTTTAGTTGACATCGTTAATAGAATGTCCTATTATCTATACCAATCCACAAAAAAGATTAGGGTAATAGAAACCGAGTTTTTCGGAAAAACTCGGTTTTTTAGCCGCAAAATATTCTGTGGAAAGGTATACAAGCAAGTCTAAATGCAAATCGTAGAGTTTGGAGGTAGAAAAATGAAATTGGGAATTGGTATCATCGGTTGCGGTGGGATTTCAGCATCGCATATCAACATGCACAGTGGATTTCCTGGCGTACAGATAGTCGCCGTATGTGATGTTGAGAAGGAAAGAGCCGAAAACAGGAGACAGATTGTTCATGATAAGTATTCGCAACTTGCTTCAGAAAATCACAAAAAGGCAGAGGAAGCGGATACACAAGAGGAGAAAGATAAGTTCGCAAAATTAGCCTATGATTATGGAAATATGTCCTCAAATGTGGCAGTATATATTGACCACGAGGAGTTGGTAAAGGATGAAAGGGTAGACGCCGTCAACATCTGTACTCCGCCCTTTGCCCATCCTGCGCCTATGATAGCCGCGGCTAACGCTGGAAAGCACGTTTTCTGCGAAGGGCCTATTGCGGGCGACTTGAAGCAAGCTGACGCTATGATTGAAGCTGCTCGCTCTAACAATATAAAATTTACCGTCCAATACGGTACGCGGTTGAGCGGCGCTTCGCTCATGGCAAAAAAGGCTATAGATGAAGGCAAATTGGGCAAAATTCTGATGGGCAAGGTAGATGTGATGTGGTATCGCGCACAAAGCTATTACGACAGCGGCGCATGGCGCGGCACCTGGAAGGGTGAACGCGGTGGGGCGACATACCATCACGGGCGATACGCTATCGACTTGTATCTCTGGTTGATGGGGGAAGTAGGTGAAGTCTACGCACAGATGGACACATTCACCCATCAAATAGAGGTGGAAGATTGTTCGATGGCGGTGTTGCGCTTCAAACACGGCGCAATCGGTCAAATTTTAGCCAGTACCTCAGCGCATTCGGGAATCGCCCCTTCGCAACGAATTGAGATATTCGGTGAAAAAGCTGCCATCAGGGTTATACCCGATTGGGCTGTCGGTTCCGCCGACAAGAATTACGCGGAACAACTAAAAGAAGAACTCGTAGCCGAAAAACTTGGTCCAACCGGCGGAATGGTTGGTCAAATGAGGGATTGGTTAGACGCTATCAAAGAGGACAGAGAACCTTTTATCACAGGCGAAAGTGTACGCCCGCAGGTCGAAATCACGAGGGGGATATACAAATCGGCCGCTACCGGGGTACCGGTAAAGCTGCCTTTGCAAAAAATTGACCCATTTTACTTTGAAGAATCTCCGTTTTAACATTAATGTGTTCTGTTCAATAGTTGGACAGTGAATGGATTGAAGATTGACAATTCAATATTCAATCCACTCACTTTTTACTCTTTACTCTTTACTCCTTACACTTGGTATGGAAATTGCCCCCTTGAATTTTTACAAAGTTCATGAGGGGGGAAACTTTTTTATGGAGGCAAAAGTCGCACAATTTCGAGAATCTTTTTACAAGATAAAATCTGAAGTGAGCAAAGTAATCGTCGGGATGGAGGAGGTAATTGAAGGGTGTTTATTTTGTCTGTTTGCCGACGGGCATGTTTTGCTGGAAGGAGTACCTGGTTTGGGCAAAACATCGTTGGTTAAAGCACTCAGTCAATCCCTGAGTTTGATTTCTCAGCGCGTCTCGTTTACGCCCGACATGATGCCCGCAGATATTACAGGCACGAAGGTGCTTTTGGAAGATGAGGATGGAAATAAAGTGGTTGAATTTCAAGAGGGGCCGGTTTTTACGCAAATTCTCCTCGCTGACGAAATCAACAGGGCGACGCCTAAAACCCAATCTGCCTTGTTAGAGGCTATGCAGGAACACACCGTGAGCGTTGACAGGGAAATACATCGTCTTGACGAACCTTTCTTCGTGCTGGCGACGCAAAATCCTATTGAGATGGAGGGTACTTATCGGCTGCCTGAAGCTCAATTGGATAGGTTCATGTTCAAGCTGAAAGTGAATTTCCCCAGTGAGTCTGAGATGGTGGAAATCTTGAGGCGAACTACTTCAACGGAGACGCCCGATGTCCAAAGCGTACTTGATGCCGAGGCGATACTCGAAATGCGCCAGCTCGTCAAACAGGTGCCGATAGCGTCTCAGTTGGAAAACTACATCGTCAAAATCATCTACGCCACGCACCCAAACGAGGAGATAGCGCCAGAATCGGTTCGCAAGTACGCCCAACTTGGCTCCAGTCCGCGCGGCGCGCAGGCTATTACGTTGACTGCGAAAATACGCGCATTGATGTCAGGAAGGTATAATGTGGCGTTCGAGGACGTGCAAAAGGTAGCACACCCCGCTTTACGCCATCGAATACTTTTGAATTATGAGGGCGAAGCGGAGGAAGTTGATACGGATGGATTGATAGACGATATTCTCCGTGAAGTGCCCGGTCAGAAGTAAATGCCTGTGATAATCCTATTTACAAAACCGTTGTTTAACGCTATACTATTAGGTAGTTTTCAAAAATAAACTTTACATTTGAGACAACTGCTTTGGGGAAAAGCGGGTAATGGGGTATTGGGGGTTTGGGGTGTTGGGGGAAAAACTGATGAAAGCCAAAGTTTTTTTCCCCATTACCCCATTACCCCAATGCCCAGGTTCCAGTCATAGTCTCAATACAAGTACACTGTTGTAAACATAAACTTTAATAATCAAAATTACCTAAGAGGAGGAACAACATTGACTCACAAAGAAAGGATACTAACAGTTCTTTCAAGGAAGCCTGCTGATAGAGTGCCAATTGACTTAGCAGGTTTCAACCGAGAAGCATACAGGCTTTTTAGAGAAAAGACAGGTACAGATAATCCCTGGGCATATTTTGGGGTAGAACCGGATTGGAGCGGTGTCGGTTTTGCAGGGAGCAGAGAACAAATTGACCACCGCCCATATCACAAGAACCTACCAGAGACAGCGCCGCTTAATGAATGGGGTACGGCTTTCATTAAGGGTTCCAATCCTGCCTACGATGTTTTTGTCGCACCTTTGACTGACATTAAATCTGTCAAGGAAATTCAAGATTACCCGTTATACGACGTTACTCCCGATTATCGTCATGAACATTTGGAAAACGCTGTAAAGCAGATTCACGATAACGAATACGCGGCATTCGCAGGCATGGCTTGTACTATTTTTGAGGTTGCCTGGCAGATTCGAGGGTTCAATGAGCTATTGACGGATTTTTATCTTCGACCAGATTATGCCGAATGTCTGCTTGACAGGTTGACGGAGATGCGTTGTTTCATGGCGCGAAGATATGCCGAAGCGGACGTGGATATTTTGGGGTTGGGAGACGATGTCGGGATGGAACACAAACTGATGATGTCCCCAGAAATCTGGTACAAATGGCTTGGTTCTCGACTGGCAAAAGTCATAAAAGCCGCCAGAGATGTGAAGCCGGATATTATCATCCACTACCACAGCGACGGTTACATTGAGCCGATAATCCCCAAGTTGATAGAGATAGGACTGAACGTCCTGAATCCAGTACAGCCGGAGTGTATGAACCCTGCGCGCTTGAAACGGCTCTATGGAGATAGGCTGGCTTTCTGGGGGACTATCGGCATTCAACATACAATGCCATTCGGTAGCCCTGATGATGTGAGAAAGGAAGTCAAAGAACGAATAGAGACTGTAGGCAAAGGTGGTGGGTTGGTAGTTGCTCCCACCCACGTTCTGGCTCCGGAAGTGCCTTTGGAAAACATCGCCGCTTTGGTGGAAGCGGTAAAGGAATACGGTGGATGGAAAAATTAACTATATAACCCAAGTTGGGTTGAACAAAAGTGAAACCCAACTTTTCAACACAGAAGGAATAACCTATGTACTCAACAAGACGAAAAAAATTCATGGAACAGATGGATGGCGGAGTGGCTTTGTTTAAGGCTGCGCCGAATAACCGTGGTAAATACCATCCAGATAGCGATTTTTTATATCTTACGGGGTTCACGGAACCTAACGCCGTTTGTTTGTTGACACCAGAACACAAGGAACACAAGTTTGTGTTGTTCGTTCGACCGAAGGACAAAACACAGGAAACATGGACAGGTAGACGCGCTGGCGTGGAGGGTGCGAAGGAGCAGTTCGACGCCGACGAGGCCTACCCGATTGATAAATTAGACGAGAGTTTGCCCAAATATCTCGATGATGTGGAAAAAATCTATTACCGCATGGGACAGGATGAAGCGTTCAATCAGAAGATTGTCAGCCTGCTGAAACGCTACCATTCGCACCGCCGGCGAGAAGACAAAGGACCAAATACAATAATTGACCCATCTGAAATCCTCCACGAAATGCGTCAGATAAAGGCTCCGGAGGAGATTTCTCTCATGCGCAAGGCGGCTCAAATTACTGCTAAAGCGCATTTAGCAGTAATGAAAACTGTAAAACCGGGCATGTACGAATATGAACTGGAAGCGCTCTTCGACTATACTTGCAGGAAAAACGGAGGAGTAGGCCCGAGTTATTCGACCATTTTAGCTTCCGGACCAAATGCTACGATTCTCCATTATAACGCAAACAACCGTCAAATTCAGGAAAATGACCTGATTTTAATAGACGCCGCTACGGAATACGAATACTACGACTCTGACGTAACCCGTACTATTCCCGCGAGCGGCAAGTTTTCGGATGAACAGAAAGCGGTTTATAACATCGTGCTTGAGGCGCAACTTGCGGCGATAGAGATGGTAAAGCCGGGCAACCGCTATGACGACTTCAACAAAAAGGCGACTCAAGTCATAACGGAAGGATTGGTGAAACTGGGACTGCTTGCTGGTAAAGTTGACAAATTGATTGAGGAGAATGAACATCGCAAGTTCTACATGCACAACGCAGGACACTGGCTTGGGTTGGATACGCATGACGTGGGAAAACTCAAAATTGATGGGAAGTCAAGGGCTTTTGAACCGGGGATGGTTATAACAGTCGAACCGGGGATTTACATTGATGCAGAAACAGAAGGCGTACCTGAAAAATATAGGAATATCGGCATCCGCATCGAAGACGATGTACTCGTCACCAAAGATGGGAATGACATCCTCACCGCTGATATTCCGAAAAGGATTGAAGATATTGAGCGTATCATGCAATAAGAAAATTTTTAAGGAGATTATCATGATGGCTATTTATCGAACTGCAATTGTAGGAGCACGCCGTGGACTCCACCACGCTAAGGCTTATCAAGGTTTGGAGAATATGAAAGTCGTGGCTCTTTGCGAGATAGATGATGAACGCAGGAGGGCGGGGGAAAAAGAACTCGGCGTGAAAGGCTATGCTAACCTACAAGAGATGTTGGAAAAAGAACGCCCCGATATTGTTCACGCGGTGACAATGCCTATGGTGCCCCGTTTTATCTGGGTTGAGCCGGCAGCAGCGGCGGGAGTGAAGGCCCTTGTAATCGAAAAGCCGATTGCCCTCAGGCCTTCTGAGGGCGAGGCACTGGCGCAAGCTCAAGAAAAGACAGGACTCAAAGTTATTGTCAACCACCAGCGTCGGTACATGCCCTTTGCAGACAAGTTGCGCGAACTCAAAGCAGAACGGAAACTGGGTGATGTGCATTTTGTGCGTGCCAGCACCCAGGGCGAGATAACAGACATGGATACACACCTTATGGATTTGGTATTGTTAGCCGTTGGAGACGTGCCGCCGACTGCTGTGTGGGCGGCCATTGAGGGCGGAGAAACCTATAAACACGCACATCTCAACTGTCCTGAAAATATGATGGCGATTTATACTTTCAGTGGCGGTATTCGCGTCTTTTTCGAGTCTGCAAGAGAAGCTTTGGGTACGGCGGATTTCCCAGATAGCAACCCAAGATGTAACATTGATGTTTGGACTACCAAAGGCAGGATTTGGTGGAGGGAAAATGGTTCGTGGGGATACCAAGTGGACGACATGCCGCGGCAATTCGTTGAGTGGACTAACTTTGGAGAAGACGACATGCCTGCTCAACGCCGCTTCACGCAGGCAATCGCAAGCTGGTTAGACGATGAAAGTGAACTCCACCATTGCCGTTTTGAACTCGCCAGGCTGGGGTTTGACGCGATTATGGCAGCATATCGTTCAGCGCTTGTGGGGCAACGTGTCTCCTGGCCACCGCGTCTTACTGATGTTGAGTGGGAACAATTGCGAGATAAACTCACAAGCTAATCTACATAGGGCAAGCATCCCTGCTTGCCCTATGAGAGCACACGGAATTTTCTTAAAACCAAAGCTCTCAACGGCAAATATTGATGTTCCGAAAACCTTACATCCGAATAAAACCGCAAACTACCTATTAGGTGTTACGTCAAACTGCTTTCAAGGATAATGAAGGAGGTATTTCACAAACGACAATCCTGAATTAACAGCGTCATAAAATGCCTTGTCTGCTGTCCAGAACTCGCAACTTCGTAATTCAGCAAGCGCTGCGTAGAGCGCATCATAAATATTGGGCTGATTGAACTGGCGGGCAATGTCGCGGGCGCGCTTAATCATATCGGGATGTGCGAGGGTTTGCACCCCGATTGCGGAAAGTCGAGCCAGGGCAGTATCCGTCTCGCTGATAGTCATTGCACCCGATTGTAAGCGTCTCTGTAGGACACTCTCCGTCTCATACTCAAACAGCGGCGGCGCAATCAAGATAATGCCTGTAGCAATTGAGTCGCGTAAAAACTTCCTCGCTTTCTTGCGCCACGGTTCTCCCCTCACAACCCATTTGATACCAAGACTCGCATCTACGCACCGCTCCGGAAGGTTCATGTAGCAACCGTTAACGAAGCGAACATATCTGACGCCCCCTCTCCTCGCGCATACGCCGAATATCTTGCGTTGCGTCAAGTACACCTTGCGAATCATCCTCAATACCGTTGCACTCTGCCAATAATTCATCTGCTAATCGCAGTTGAGCCAGCCTCATCTGTTTTGCTTCGCCTTCCGTTGCCACTACGCTCAATTGCTCACAAATGTGCGCCACCAAATGCAATTGCTCCGGCGGCAACAATTGAGCTGCTAATTGCTCTACTTCCCTCAGAGTCACTGTATTAGACATCGTTATTCACCTCCATCTTTATCTTCTGAGTTCTATCTTTCCGAGAACCCTCATGTTCTAAAACCGGCTGATAAAGGAGATGCGATGAACGTTACCGATGTCATTATCTGGGACGAAAGCATAGTCAAACTGGAAGTTGACGTTTTCCAGCGACGACGTTCCCCAAGCGCGCAAGCCGATGCCTGCTGAGAGCCGTTTGTTGGTGAGGTTTTCTGTTTTGCCGTCGAAGCTATATCCCACCCTTAATGCGAGTTTGTCGTAGAGCCAGCCTTCCAATCCGATGTGGACTGTCGTATAGCCTGCAACTTTTAGTTCATTTGAGAGCGGAACGTTTACATCAGCGGCAAAAGTGAGGATGGGGAGCAATTCTGTCTCGCTTGCCGCGGGGGTTGTTCCTTCCGATGGGGCTTCGCCTTCTGCTTCTGTAGCCGTAGCGGCGTCTCTCTGTCCCGCCAAAACTTCGGTTTCTTCCGAGGTTATCAGGTGAATAGCGCTGCCCGCCCGGAAGTTTACGGGGAGTGATTCTTCTGAACTTAAACTGCCGAGATTCATCAAACTCGCGCCTGCGCTAAACCGGCCGCCTGCTAAAAGCACTCCAACATCGCCAGCGAAACCTGTCGAATCTTCGGTGTCGAAGTCTTGGTTGATGAACTTCGCAGTTCCGCCTAAAGATACGCCGTCCGCAAGTTCATATCCGTAGGACAGCCCGATGGCGAAGGAACTGGCTGTGAATGATTGCTCCGGCTTTGGCTCTTCGCCGTGCTTCGAGCGTTCTATCGTGGAAAATGCGCCGAGAAAACTCACTCCAAGTACCCCTTTGTCGCCTCCAAAGGGTACTCGGTGAGCATAACCTATCGACTCGTTATTGATTCCCGCAAGCCAGAAATTCTGCATCGCTGTAAGCTCGCGATAGTCCACCGATGTCAGCCCGGCGGGGTTGTAAAATAGCGAATTGACATCGTCGGCTAAACCTGCAAATGCACCGCCCATGCCGACAGGACGGGTGCCTGCTTCTATGTTCAAAAATGCCGCGCCTAATGTGCCAGCGCTTTCGTGGATGTCCGGCTCATCGGCGTTCGATTGATGAGCTATAGTCAGTGTTAGTAGTATGCAGCAGATTGTTATTGTTCTCATAATTTTGCCTTTTAATAGCTAATTTCAGGTCAAGAAAAGATGGCGGTTTAAGCCCGTCATCTTTTTCGCATCTCAACATTGCTCTATAATCGCCTTCTTTATAATTGCCGTCATTCCAATCTTTGTCTGCCTCTTCAAGCTGCAACATTAGCTCTTTATCTGACAGAATTTGCTGTGTTTCTTCCCAAACTTCCTTATCCCTCAAATATTCCGTGAAATCCAAAACCGATTTCAAATGGTAAGGAGGAAGCTCATCAAGAATTCCCATAATTTGTTCTTTGTAGTTAATTTGCGCTGTTTCCATTCAGTAACACCTTTGCTTCGGACTCGTTGAGGAGTCTCTTCAACGCTTTTTCCATCGCTTTAAGTAAGTTTTAGAAATGAGCCTATGCTTTTTAATAGAACGCTGATGACGCGGATGCTGCGGATTGGTGCTGATTTTACGATTTATCAGCGAAAATCAGCCAAATCAGCGTTATCAGCGTTCTATAAAGACTTTACTTACTTAATCACCAAAATCTTCCCTACCACGTTTGCCTTATTTTCGCCATCGTCGGCTTCTAATCTGAACACATAGACACCGCTGGCGACTTTGGCACCGCTATCACTACCGTTTTTGAGGTTCCACGTTACGATATAGGCATTTTCTCGTCCCGGCCCGATGTTGTTAAATACCTTCTGGTATACGAGCGTACCGGCGATGTCGTAGATGTTCAGGGTTACCTTTGAGTTGCTTTCAGTTATGTTCAGGTCAAAGGAGAAGTGTACTACATCGCCCTTGTCACGATGAGCAGGATTTGGCCAGGTGTAGGTTTTGCCTCTGAAACCCAAACTCACGGTGAAGTTGAGCGTTACGCCTTCGTAAATTTCAGAGTTACCGGCTTTGTCCGTCACCCTGATGACCAATTCATATTCTCCCGATTCAGGAGGCAGGTAATCAAGCGACCAAACGCTCCACGGTTCTTCCTTCTCTTTGCTGTCATCCTTTGTTTGAATCCAGTCTAATTCCTTATCACCCGGTCCGGTTCCGCCGATTTCGACGAGCGCGACACCTGACGCCTCAACGTTGTTTCTTGCTTCGTCCAATGCGATGCCTTTGAGCGTCACTGTTTCGTTTTCTATCGTCGTTCTTCCGCCATAATCGGTGAGTTGGGCGACGGGTTTGGTGGTTTCAAAGAGGAAACTCATCGTCATCTCAGCAGAAGGCTGTATGCCAACATCCCCTGCATCCAGCCCGACTGTTGTGATGATAACCCGATACATTCCCTCCTGCGCTAAAGCACCGGTCGTCAGCGTAATTGTGTCCACACCGTTATGTATCGCCTTGCCCGATATTTGTCCGCCGCCGGGTAGGCTGACTTTGATGGTGGATTGCGCTAAATCGGTGCCCAATCCGTCATCGGTCAGTTTTGCTTCGATGACGACGCCGTTTGGGGTATTTACGCAGGTTGGGTATTCATCAGCGGTTGTATCGGTGATGAGCAAGTTGCCGTTGATGGTAAGTTCGTTTACATCTACTACGGGAGCTTTGGTATCGTAGTAGAATTTGAACTCTTCTGGTTCTTTCAGAGCATTTTGGGCTTTGTCTTTTGGCGAAACGAGGACTGTGTAAGTGCCGTCCTGAGAGCCATCGCTCGCCAGAGGAACGATTAGACTAAGTATCAGGGCGGAATTTCCACTATCGTAATAGAGGTTGCCAAAGTACTCTTCGCCGGATTCGTCAACGAGTTTAATCCAATTGCTGTCGGCGTTTTCCCAGTCAATGCCACTGCCCGGCTGTTTATCGGAAATAAACGCGTAAATCTCACCGAGTGAGTTGCCCGGCTCTCCGGTTTCTGTTTCCGTTGTTATTGGGAACACGGCATCGACTTCAGGCACTACCGTATCGTACATGAAGTCAAATCTTATCTCGTCTCCATGGCGTTTCGCTTTGTTGACGGGTACGACTTTGATGGTATAGTTTCCGTCGTCAGAGCCACCTACTGCAAGCGGTTTCAGCAATTTCCAACTGATAGTGTCAGCGCCATCGTTCTCCTGAACACCGGACACGACATTGCCGTTTTGGTCTAATAATCTAATTTCTGAGCGTGAGAAGTCTATACCGCCGTTGTTGGTTTCCTGCAATTCGGCTTCCACAGCGGTTATCTGCTCATTTGTGAACGCGGCTTCAGCCGGCAAGGTTATAGGCACAGTAGAGAGGACTATGGGGACGCTGGTAGAGTAGAAGAACTCAACTTCTACGGGAGGTGCGGAACTGTTGTTCGCCTTGTCAACAGCGGTTATTCTGATGGTGTAAGCACCGTCCTGCTCTAATCCTTGGAATTTGAAGGTAATCGTGTCCAGCGCGTTATTCGATTGTGTACCGGTAATTTTGCTTTCGTCCGGGGCATATAGTTCTATTGAAGAGGCTTCAAAGTCAATCTGCCCGTCTCCGGCGTCCTTCAACTGCGCTGTGACAGTACCTATGCTGCCGCTCATTTCGCCAGCGGCGGGGGTGGTCGTGACTACCTGGGGGACTTGGGTATCGTAGATTATATCGTATTTGTACGTTGTTGTATTCCCCGCTTTATCCGCAACACCCACTACCATAGCATATTTGCCGTCATCCGTGCCGTCGGTAGCCAGCGGAGCGGTAAGCCTCCAGGTAATTCGATTGTTGGCGTTGTCGAGTTGGATACCAGCAATTTCCTTGCCGCCGGGGGTTTCCAACCTGATATTCTGTTCCTTTATCTCCAGCCCAGCCGGGCCGACATCATTTACCTCGGCTTCGACTTGTGTAATCTGGCTGCTGACATAGCTTACAGAAGCGTTCAGGTCAACATGACTAGCCCACGTCACTTCAGGTATTTGGGTATCGTAGGTTATCCTGTGTTGGCGTTCCTGACCGGTTCTGCCTGCGTTGTCTTTGGGAGTGATGCTGATGGTATAGTCCCCGTCATCTGCGCCGTCTGTCGCAAGCGTCAAAATGGGTATCCATATCAGCGTATCCTTGCCGTCGGATGTTTGCTCGCCTTCGACTTCGCCTATCGGGCCAGTAACTTTGATGGTAGAGCCTGCGTCCGTTAAGTCGATTCCCAGCCCGCTTTTGTCCTCTATTTTCGCAGTCACTTGGGTCAACGTATTCACAAAATCTTTTGGAGGAGCATTTGATATTGTAACATCTATCACGGTGGGCGGTTTCAACACTAACCTCACCCGCGAAACAAAGGGATGCGCTGATATGTTGAGTGCCAAGTCAATTGGGATAACCTCAATTATGTACGTACCTTCCTGCGTTTGGTCAGGGAAGGTGAATATAATGGTATCCTTGCCGTTGTCTATCCTATTCCCGCTGACATCAGCATTCGATGGCGTTTTCAACTTAATTTGCGTTCCCGCCAAATCCACACCGCTTCCATTGCCGTCAGAGAACACAACGGTTATTTCGTTTAACAAGCCGGTTATAACAGCTTGGTCTTCAGGGGTTATCTTTGTGATGGTGGGAATCTGGCTGTCGTAGGTGAACTTTCGCTCATAAGTGGCGGTGTTGTTCGCCTTATCCGTCATCGTCAGCATGAAATAATAGAAGCCATCAGCGGTTCCGTCTGTCGGCAGTGGTGTTGTAAGCATCCAAGTGACTTTGTTCGTTTTGTTGTCGCTCTGAACGCCATCAACTTCGTTTCCTTCTGCGTCTTTCAGGCGGATTGTCTGTTCCTCTATCTCCAAACCAGCCGGACCGACATCAGCTAAAGTTGCTTCAAGCTGTGTCAGATGTGGTTTGACGTAGGAGAGCGGCGCGCTGACATCTGGGGTTGTGCCAATTATCTCGGGCGTCTGGGTATCATAAACGGTACTGTATTCCCGGATTTGTCCAGTCCGTCCAGCGTTGTCCCTTGGAGTGACTGTGATGGTGTAAGTACCGTCGTCAGTGCCGTCGGTTGCCAAGGGTAGAAGCGGTATCCAGACTATCTCCTGCTTTCCCGCATCAGCGGTTTGTTCGCCGTCAACTTCGCCTTGCGGCCCTTGTACGCGGATAGTTGAGCCAGCACTGGTCAAATTTAAGCCAATCCCACTTTGGTCTTCTAACGTGGCTGCAACCTGCGTCAGCACGTTGGTGTAGTCCTGCGGTTCTTCATCTGATATTTTGACTTGGGTTGCCACAGGCGGTTTCAGTTCCATGCTGAACGTAAAGGTAATGGGATGAAGCGAGGCATTTGACGCTAAGTCTCTGGGCGTAACCTCAACGGTATAAGTACCTTCTTGAGTTAAATCTGGGAAGGTAAATGTGATAGTATCCTTGCCGTTGTCCTTTTTGTTGCCGGGTATGTCTGCTCCTGTTGGGCTTTCCAACTTCACGTCTGTGTTTGCCAAATCTACCCCTGCACTCAAGTGCGGGGCTATGCCCTCCCCATCGCTCATAACTACGGTTATTTCAGAGATGGTACTGGTCAAAATAGCCGCAGATTCGGGGGTTATTTTCGTAACGGTGGGGATATTGGTATCATAATAGAATTTGCCCTGATAGCTACCGGAAGTACCTGTTTTATCGAAGGCTTCCACCTTGATGGTATATTCGCCGTCAACTGTACCGTCAGTGGGTAGTGGGCGAGCAAGCTGCCAATTGATGGTATGGTTCTTATCGTCCGTCTGCCTTCCTTCGACTTCTTTTCCATCGGGTGCAATCAACCTGATGGTTGATGTTTCCAAGTCAATTCCCTCGCCGCTGTGGTCAACCAACGTGGCACTGACCAAACTAATTTCGGTTACATAACCCAGTTCCGCTGGAGTAGTAGAGGAGACTTCAGGCATAACGGTTACATAGAAAAACTCGAACTGGACGGGGGATGTGAGCGCATTTCCCGCCTTGTCAACGGGCGTCACGTTGATGGTATAAGCGCCATCGTCAGAGCCGTCAGTTTTCAACGCGTTAAAGGTCAAAATTATGGTATCAACGCCGTTATCACCTGGATTTGCGCCGACGATTCCCTGCGGGCCGACAAGTTGGACGTCGCTTGCTGTTAAGTCTATTCCGCTGCCCGTATCTTCGAGTTTTACGGAGATTTCGGAAATAGTTTCGCTGACGGTGGTTCCATCGGCAGGCATCGTTGATGTTACGGAGGGAACAACCGTATCGTATAGCAGCGAATAGTCCTTTTCCTCTTTATTCCCCGCCTTGTCGAAAGCGGTTACGGATACGGTATAAAGCCCATCGCTTCCGCCGCCTCTGGGCAACGTAGACGCAAGCTGCCACCAAATCTTGTTATTTTCGTCGGTGCCTGCTTCGCCTTCAA
Organism: uncultured bacterium; assembly: GCA_964601015.1. Taxonomy (GTDB): domain Bacteria; phylum Poribacteria; class WGA-4E; order DTYX01; family CAZRLY01; genus CAZRLY01. Next base: position 11,053 of record CAZRLY010000026.1, on the reverse strand, counting down.
CTATTTTGCCATCAGCGGCTATTTTGAGATGTACTGTTGACTTCTCAAAGTCTACCCCTGTACCGCCTACATCCTGAAGGACGGCCTCTATTCTTCCAACCTCGCCGTTGAAAATACTAACGGAGGCAGTCATGTCGATGTTGGTGACGTTTTGGATGTCCGGTGTTTGTGTATCATAGGTGAAAGTATATATTTTTTGTATACCCGTCGTACCCGTATTGTCCACAGGCGTTACGGTAATGGTGTAGGGCCCGTCCTCCGTTCCGTCCGTTGCCAACTGCGACGTTAGCGTGAACATTATCTCGCTATTTGGCGGGACGGAGACCGCCGCTACCGTGCCTTCTATCTCGGCATTGTTTGGACCGGTCAATGTGATGTTCGTAGCAGTTAGCGAAAAATCAAGCCCTGTTCCGCTGTTATCTTCAAGAGTGGCTTGGATGCCCTCAAGCACATTGATGTTCGATTTATTAGCGGGCGCAACAGCAAGTACGCGAGGAGGTTCTATGGCGTAGTCGAAGGAGGATGTTAGCGGAATGGTGCTGTTTCCTGCTCTGTCTACGAGCGTTACTTCTATTGTATATTCGCCGGTTTGTGGCAATTTATCGGGGATGCAGGTGATGTTACTGACACCATCGTCAGTTTGTTGTTTGTTGACCGTTCCAGCCGGTCCTTGCAATTCGACGGTTGACGCGCCAAAATCAACTCCGCTGCCCCCCACACTCAAGTTTGGGGCTGCGTCAGTGACAGATATCTCAATGGTTACGACGTTCGTGTTCAGGATAGCCTTATCGGCAGGAGTTTGTGACGTAATCCTTGGAGGCTGACTGTCGTAGGTAAATTTGTATGTGTAATCGCCGCTGGAACCGACTTTATCGACGACATGGAGAGATACGTCATAGATGCCATCAGCAGTGCCATCTGTTGGGAACGGGTTTGACGGTTCAAACCATATTCGTGAATCCCCATCGTTTTGTGAGGGGAGCCCTGCGACATCTTTACCATCTTTATCTTTAACTGCGATAGTCGATTGGTCGAAATCAATCCCCTTCCCGCCGCGGTCGATTAGAACAGCTTCAACCTTCGAGACCTGTTTGACAAACGACAGATGGGCGGGTGAAATCGAAGCTACCTCAGGCGAAACGGTTGAGTAGACGAACTCAATTCTGGAGGGGCTGCCAGCCACATTGCCAGCAACATCCTGGGCTGTAACTTCAATCGTGTAAGTCCCATCCTGCGAACCGTCCTTTTTCAGTTCATCGAATTTCAGGGTTATAGTATCCTTGCCGTCGTGGGTTTGGTTCGCGCCGATGGGCGTTCCGTTTGGAGATAACAATCGTATTTGTGTATTGTCTAAATCTATGTGGCTTGTAGCATCCGCCAATTTCGCAACCACCTGGCTCAACGCGCCCACTTTTGAGTTGTCGGCTGGATTTGTCGAGACGATGGTAGGAATCTGGCTGTCAAATACAAAATGTGTTATTTGAGAATGGTTGTTGCCAACTTTGTCAGTGACGCTGACGGTTACGGAGTATGTTCCATCCTGTGTTCCATCGTGCGCTAAAGGCGACTCTATCTGCCAGGTCAATTTTGAGATGCTATCGTCGCTGGGAATGCCAGGGATGTCATTCCCCTCCTCATCCTTGAGGACGATAGATGACAGTTTAAAATCAATCCCCTCGCCGCTGTATTCGACAAACTCGGCTTCAATAGTATCCAACTGCTTGATTATCACGTTGTCCTGTGGGAGTGCCCTACCGGTCACACTTACCGCAACGATTTCAGGAAATTTCGTCACATAGATGAACTCTATCCTGGTAGGACTGTTCGCACGGTTGCCTGTCTTATCGACAGGTATTACCTCAATAGTGTAGACGCCGTCCTGCGTTCCGTCAGTTTCAGGCTCATTGAAATCCAGGGTTATAATACCAACTCCGTCGTGGATTTTATTCGCAACGATGGACGAGCTATCAGGCATCCAGATTCGTATCTCCGTGTTTGCCAAATCTACTCCGCTCGTTTCGTCCTGCAGCGTTACTTTGACCTGATTTAGAGTTGCAATTTTGTCGTTCTCCGCAGGCTGGGTTGAAACTACCGTAGGAATCTGGGTATCATAGATGAAAGTAAATTCCTGCGAATTAACTTTACCCGCTTTGTCAGTTGTCGATACCGCGACAGTATACTTTCCATCCTTGCTACCATCCCTGGGAAACGGGGGCAATCTGAAATTGAGCGTATCGAGCTTGTTATCATCAATTTCCCCTGCCACAGAATTTCCATCGGCGTCCCTCAATTCAATCTTTGTGGGAGTACCCTCTTGGTCACGAGCAAAATTTACGCCCGTACCGTTTCCGTCGGAAAATACGGCTGAGATGACATCGAATGGCTCTTTGATTAAGGAGGCTCCCCCGGATATGTTTATCGGATTCAGCGAGACAATTTCAGGCGCCTGGGTATCGTAGGTAAAACTTGTCTGGTGTACTTGCCCTGTATTGTTTGCATTATCGACCGGGGCGATTGTGATGTTATAGACACCGTCGTCTGAACCGTCCTCCGCCAACGGGTCAAATAGTTCCCAACTGATGGTAGAGATTCCATTGTTTGTCTGGATGCCAGAAATCTCTGAGCTTCCTTTACGCAGCGTTATAGTCGAGCTATTCAGGTCAAGCCCTTTGCCGCTAAAATCCTGCATGGTGGCTTCTACTTTTGTTATCCGTTCTGTGACAAGCACTCCGTTGGTTGGAGTTATGGAGAGAACCTTCGGCAAGTCGGGCGCGGCAGGATGATATTTGAACTGATATGTTACATTGGAGAGAACGTTGGCCGCTTTGTCGAAGAGGCTGGTGATTTCCAACGTGTATACGCCGGCTTCCTGCAACGGCCCATAAGCAGCGTTGATTGTATTCACGCCGTTGTTTGTCACTTCAATATTGATGCTCTGGTCCGAGGGACTTCTCAAGCGAATCTCGGGATTGGCGAAGTCAATCCCGCTGTCGCCTCTGTCTTGAACCCCGATGAGCAAGGTAGTCTGCGCTGGCAAAAGGATATTTGGGTCAGAAAGCGAAAGTGAGACGCCCTCAGCAGTGCTCACCGAAGCTATGGCAGGCTTCTGGTTGTCAAATACAAATTTCGCCGTTCTTTGCACACTATTCCCAGCTTCATCACTCGCTGTGACTTCTATAGTGTAAGTGCCATTATCATCGGTAGCAACCAATGGTTTTTGCAGTGCAAAAGTAAGAAGACCACTTGCTTCATCCTTCTCCAATGTGCCATCTACAAGCTGCGCATCGGGGGCAGTCTTCAATGTTAAGTATACTTCACTGTAGTCAATCGCTGCTCCGCCTGCACTGTTAAGAGACGCCGTTATACTGGAGATAGCAGCATTCACAAAATCTCCATCCACGAGAGATGTTGAACTTATGATAGGCGGTTTTGTATCTATCCAAATCTGGAAGCTATCCGTTCCAACATTTCCACCCGCATCGGTACCTGTCAACTCCCAGTTATAGACACCATCGTCTAATATCTTACCCCAAAAATCTTTACCGTCCCACGTTGCTGTGTGTTCTACACCGCCCGTTTTCGTTAGAGGAATGACGGGTTGGTTTAGGAATTCCGGCACAATATTAAGTTCCAATTCGAGCAAGTTTTCCGAGAGTTTATAGGATATTGCAGTAGTATCCTTGACTCCATCGCCGTTGGGAGAAAATGGGAGCGCTGAAGCGGTTAGTGTAGCCGCAGTGCTGTCTACATTAACCCAAATATCCCTCGTTTCATAAGTTGTATCATTTTCGTCTATACGCCCATTGGGTTTATAATCCATTCGCACTTGTATTAAATATGTGCCATCGCTAACTTTCTCTGTATTCGCAGCATTTCTTTGGTCGCCATTCCAGCGTTCTGAGAATGGCTGGGCATTGCCGGTCAAACCATCCATGCTGATGACAGAGCCTACCCAGTCAGCCGGGTCGCCTATGGCACCAGGAGGATGAGTATCAACGATGACTTGACAATCGCCAGCGTTGCCATTACTTCTGAACACTATGACAGCTTCATTTTCTTCGCTATTATTGCTTACGCTAAAGGTATTATCTTTTCCCTTGTTATCAGTAACAACAGGGGATTGACTAAATCCCTGGGCTACTGATGTTAATGCTACAAAGAGTAAAACAACCAACAACAGTGTGAAAACTTTATTGTATAACACGTGCTGCCTCCTAAATCAACATAGTATTTTTTAATTCGGTTTCCCTTAGACGCAAAAACTATGGGATAGTTTAATTATACGCGATTGGGTTTTGACTATTGAAAATTGAAGATTGAAGATTGAAAAGAAGCAGGTTTTTTCAATCGACAATCTTCAATCCACTCACTTGAGTTCATCTGTGTTTTCCCTGAGTTTCCCAAATGCGTCCAGAATAAGGTTCATATCGTCCTTCTCGCCTAAGAAAAGTCTGTGGGTAAAACTGCAAACCTCTTCTTTGTAAACCCTCTCCGCCTCAGGGCAATAAACTTTGCTATAATCTATCTCCTTCCCATAAAGCGGGCATTTTATCGGACATCCGGTTCTGCCGAAGAAATCCATAGAGGAGAACGGCGAATCACGATAGATTGGCTGTCCATGCGCTCCTACGCCGCCCGGAACGCCTTCTGCTGAGAGAGCTTGCAAAAACTTGCCTCTTGGAACTGAATCGAATTCTTCTGCGAAATACCCGAAGTTCCAATAATAAAAACACCAGCGAGTTACTCTCTCATCCCGCTCAATTGGTTCAATCCCTGGTATTGAGCGCATTCCCTGAACTAAATGAGCAGTGTTCCTTTCTCGCGTTTCCACCTGCTCATCAAACTTTTCCAATTGACATAAAAGCAGAGCGGCTTGAAGGTCAGTCATGCGCATATTGATATTCTGGACTGAGGATACTTTTCCTGCAAGCCCTTCATCGTTAGTCAATACCATTCCTCCCTCTCCGCATGTTAAAGTCTTGCCTATCTGAAAGCTGAAGGCGCCGAAATGACCGATGGAGCCGACTCCTTTGCCTTTCCATTCAGTGCCATGCGCATGAGCACAATCCTCTATTACCATCAGCCCGTGTTTTTCGGCTATCTCCATTATCCTGTCCATATCTGCAGGGTACCCTCCGTTGTGGACTGGGATGATGGCTTTTGTCTTGTCCGTTATGGCATCTTCTACAGCATCTGGGCTGATGTTATAATTTTTTGGGTCAATATCTACCATGATGGGAATAGCGTTTACAAGCACTACCGATGTAGCCGTCGCCACAAAGGTCAACGCGGGAACTATCACCTCATCCCCCGCTTCAACGCCTGCGGCGATTAGCGCACATTGTAAAGCAACTGTCCCGTTTGCCACGGGGATACCGTATTTCGCATCCTGGTAAGCAGCGAACGCCTCCCCAACCTGCTCTACCTTAGAGCGGCGGTTCCATTGTCCGCTATGCAACACCTCCAGGAGCGCTTTCTCTTCTCTTTCGTCGAAAATAGGCCAACTCTTCCCCAAAGAACCTTTGACAACAGGTTCTCCACCGTTTATTGCAAGCTTTGCCATTTTAAAATTACCTCCTGTTTCAAAGTTACGAATGTATTATACTACCATTACTGTAACCTTAACGCCGGGTAGCATCACATCAGTCAGGGACTGATGCTAACCACTGATGCGGTCGATAGTCAGGGACTACCTCTACCCCTTAAAGTTTACGGAAATGATTATACTACTATCTGGAAAATAGCCCGGATTACCCCGAGGCAACCGTCCCGTGCCACGGAAAAACATAGCCCGGTTTGTTGACGTAGCGTCGCATCTTGATGTTCATGCGAATCTCACTGCCCGGCAACAAACGCACACAGAAGAACTTCTGATTTACCTCCACGCTCTCGTCAAGCAGTTCCTCCTGCCCCTCTGTCTCCTTGCGCGTTTGGTAATGGACGGTAGTGAATTCGTGTTCGCCGTAGCAGCCAGCCTGGACGATTACGTCACGCGTTTCAAGCACACTAAGGTTCACCAATTCAAGCACAAGTCCGTCCGCGTAAAGTTTTGAAACCAATGCAGCAATGTCCTTTGGAAGACCGGGGCGTTGTCGGGCTATATCAAAATAGCGCACCCTCCCCTGTGCCAAACCACCGTTATAGATGGTTTGCGGCGCTCCCGTCGTCAACTGCACCAGTCCTTCCGTAATCACAGGGTTGCGGACTTGCCAGTGATTTTCGGGGTGCGCCTGAGATTCAATGAACTGGGCGAGGTTTTCATCCGGGTCGCGCAGAACCAATTCCATCCGCTTCAAAACCACTCGATAGTTGGCAGAAAGAACTTTCTCAGGATAGTCGGGGTTATCTCCAGCTAAGAAGCAAACCCAGGGTTCCTCGTGGACGCTTCGCGGCCCAATTTCCGTCACCTCTGTC
>CAZRLY010000026.1:0-4539 GCA_964601015.1 uncultured bacterium | reverse complement strand
TCCGAAGTAGTAAAAGTAGATATAGGTTTCACTTAGATGAAACCAGTCCAGTCTATGAAGGAACTCCTTCGTGGCGCAATGGTAGTCGTAAGTCACCTGGCGGGTGAGGGCGTTGTATTCCTGTATAGCCATGTCGAGAATTTCGTCGCTGCCTCCCAAGGCGTGGTAAAGCGGCCAGTTAAAGAAGCCCTCGTACATGTCATCAGCGCCATCCAGAAGGACACACGGTGCCCTCCAGATGAGCGTTCCCCCGGGCCGGATGTACTTATTCAAGAAAACAGGCACCGCCCCGTCAATCGTATCAAGCAAGCGCCTTTCCAATACGGCCCAGGTGGGTGGTTGGGTGCGAATGTTTGCTTGGATGATTTTTGTGTTCTCATCTATTGCCGCGACGCCAGACATGCCCAAAAACATTGTAACATCAAACATCCCCAAACTCATTTTGACATCCCCCTTTTGATTTACCAAATTGATTGCCGAAATAATAAATGAAAAGCAAAAAAACTGGTTTTTGACCCACAGGAATTCTAACAAGGTTACTCAACCTCTAAATATCCCATCACTTCACTTTTTGCCTCCACAAGTCCGCGCACAATATCTTCCAGCCCCTCCGGCTGCCCACCCAGTAAGATAATCATAATGTGCCCATCATAGCCTATCTCATTGATGCATTGTCCAACGCGTTGATAATTGATTTGGTCGACCAGCAGCGGCCTGCCTTTGTTTGTTCTCGCTTCAGGGCCGCAATTGAAATAGACATAGTCTAATCGCTCCTTGAACGTATCAAGTGCAACCAACGGGGAATCACCAGCCAGCGCGAAGTGATATGGGCTATAATAGAAGCCAAAGTTGGGTGAATTGGCAACAGCGAGCAAACGTTGAGTCCGCTCAATGTTGTAGGCGATACTTCCTGCATGCGCGTAAAGGTCAAAAATGATATTCCGTTTTTCCGCTTCAGGAATGAGATGTTGAAATCCTTGAATCACTTGTTGAATTTCACTTTCCGTTGATTCTTCTTTACCACCGCTTGCAAGGGTTATTGTCGAAACACCCAGTGAGCAAGCGATATCCATCATACGGATAATTTGTTTTGCGTTGTCATCTGAACTGGGACCGGATGTCGCGCCTAAAATCGAACGACATTCAAGATGATATTTTTGTAACAAAGATTTCAGGTGGTCAGGATTTTGCTCTGCTGCCATCAACTGTTCGCCGTGTTCTCCTACATTGACAATCTCAACTGCATCAAAACCGGCTTGCTGAATACCCTCAAATGCCGTTACCAGCGGATAAGCGCCGAAGCTAAGACTGGATGCGCAATATTTTCGCATTTTGCTTCTCCTTTCAATTTTTAAACTCTATGTCGTTTCCAGAGGAGTCTTGGCAATGGTATAAATCGCTAATTTTCTGAAAGTACGTTATTTTACCACTCTATTATCCTTATGTCAAAGAAAAAAGAAAAATAGAAATTCCCCACCGGATATATTTAGGAGTGAAAAAATCGCTTCGCCCCTCCGATGAAGGAAAAGAATGAAAAGTTTGGTTACACCCGCGCAACAGGCGGGAAAAGTTGCCACAACCTTGGCAAACATCAAACCGCTACGTTCAGTGATACCCTTGCGGCTTCCATTCCCTCAACCTCAGTAGCGCAACAAAGGAACCATCCATATCATGCAGATGCGTATATGAGCGCATATATCCTTCGTCAGATACCAAATTTGCCATTTCACAAGGCACTGAGGTTGCAGAAACACTTTCAAGTTGAAATTGTGGGAATTCGGACAGAAATTTCATCACGACACTTTCGTTTTCTTCTGGCTCAATGGTACAGGTACTGTAGACTAAAATGCCGTCTTGTTTCACGTACTTCGAGGCGTTTTTTAGAATGTCAAACTGCAATTCAGAAAGTACACGAATCTGTTCAGGAGTTCTCCTCCAGCGTACACCAGGATGGCGTCGCAATGTGCCCAATGTGGAACACGGAGCGTCTACCAGAACCCGGTCAAATGCGATTGAGTTTGAGATTTTTCGCGCATCGGCTTTTACTGTTTTTGCGATGTTTATTCCCAAACGCTTACAATTCTGCTTGACGAGAGCAAGTCTTATCTCTGAGATGTCAACTGCTAAAATCTCCCCCTGATTTTGCATCAATTGGGCGATGTGGGTAGTTTTTCCGCCTGGAGCAGCACATACATCAAGAATTCTCTCGCCCGGTTTTGGGTCAAGAATATGCGCAACCAACATTGAACTCTCATCCTGTACCTGAAATAATCCGCTTTTATAAGCGTCAAGCGTCCTCAAGGATGGGTGTTCGATAAGACGCAAACCTTCAGGAACAACTTCGCTGATGTGTACGGAAACGCCCTCCTGTTTTAGCATCTCCGCTAAAGTTTCCCTGTTGATGCGTAACGTGTTCGTTCTGATGGATAAAGGCGCTACCTGATTGTTAGCTTTACAAAAGTCATACGTCCAATCGAATCCATGTCGTTTAACCCATCTTTCCACCAACCACTCAGGATACGACAACACAACCGCTAAGTGATAAATCGGATTCTCCGTAGCGTCTGGATATTTAATGTTTTCCCTCTCACGCTGAATTTGACGCAGGACTGCATTGACAAAGTTGCGCTTCACTTTATGTTGTTTAGCCAACTCCACAGTCTCATTGATAGCGGCGTAGGGCGGTATTTTATCAAGCAACAAAAGTTGATATACCCCAAGGCGGAGTACGTTTAATATTTTCCTCTCCACCTTCTTTCCTGATGTAAACTGTTTTATAATCCAATCCAGCCTCCCGCGCCAACGAAGAACACCATAGACTAATTCGGTCAATAGTGATGTATCTGTGTGTTTTAACTGTTGTCTGCGAATACACTCATCTAAAATTGTGCTAACATCAGTCTCTTTTCGTTCCAATCTCAACAGTATTTCCAACGCAAGTTTACGAACCGTTTTGAATTTCATCTGTAAAGTATCACCTGGCATTAAAGATAATACAAAAATAGCCCTATATGAGTTTCCTCACATAGGGCTAAATTTGACTCCCCCGGCTGGATTCGAACCAGCGACTTGGTGGTTACACTTAATCCTAATGTTTCCAATAGGAGTGGACTATCTCATCGCCCTCGACTGAAACGTTAGGGCGTTGGGCGCTCAGAGGGATTATTGGCAGGACATCCTCACCCTTAGTCTCTGCACGTTCCCGCCTACTTAATGTAAAAACGGCCCATTCGGCAGGCTTCGCTCAGGATTACCTTATCATCAAAGACTTAGGCTTCCCTGAATTCACCCAATTTTTCAACCACGGTTTCCCGCGGAAGCTGCAATTTATTACAGCCACCCGCTCTACCTGTTGAGCTACAGGGGAATATTGCCTTTTTGAAAGCGACAGTAATGATAATATATTTCTCGTGATTTGTCAAGAACAAATTTAAAAATTTTTAAAAAATTTGAGGGAAGAACGTTGCAATTTACTCTGATTTATGAGATAATCTTGGCTGATAAAAGACTTACCCCAATTAAAAATTGACTAAATTGACTAAAATGACTAAATTGACTAAATTGACCGATTTTGGAAGGCTCTCTGTCTCCCCTACCAAAATCGAATTGGTTAAAAAAAAATTGCCTAAATTTACCGATTCATCCCCAACTGATTCTGTGAATAAGTCGGGGTATTCTCGGAAAAATAGATAAACCTCCAGGAGTCATCATGTTAAATTTTAGATTTTTGAGTATCTCTTTTGTGCTGGCAACCTTCACTTTGTTATTGCCAAGAACTTCAAGCGCCATTCAAATCACCGAAATTATGTCCCGCCCGCAAAAAGAGGAAGCATTGTATGAGTTTATTGAAATTTACAATGAAACTTCAAGCAAGCGCGATATAGGTGGTTGGGCATTTGTTAAGGGACTTGATTTTGTATTCCCCACATCCACAATCATGGAACCAAAAAGTTATTTGGTCATCGCGCGCAATCCTAAAGCGATTATGTCCAAATACAAAATCGGGAATGTCGTCGGCCCTTTTACCGGGACGTTGAAAAATAGTTCTGACCGAATCGCACTTACTGATTTGGCAGGCGGACTGATGATTGACGTGAAATACAAGAGCAACGGAGCCTGGCCCGTCGCCCCGAATGGGACGGGGCATTCCCTCGCGAAGATTTCGCCGAGGTTGAACCCACAACAACCCGAAAATTGGCAAACAAGTCTGGAGATGGGCGGAACGCCCGGCAAGGATAACGGCTTCCATTTGAGCAAAACCTCCGCTAAAATAGTAATCAACGAAGTTTTTGCAAATACTAAGGGAAGACAGTTTATCGAATTATACAACCCCCTTGCGAAACCCATCGACATCAGCGGTTACTGGTTGAGCAACGCACCTGATAATTTGAAATTGTACCGAATTCCCGCCAAAACCGTCCTGCCTGCGAAGGGGTATGCGCGTTGTGAAAATGTCAGGTTTACTCTGAAAACAACCGGGGGAAAGGTATTGCTCACAAACCCAAGTGGAAAAATGGTACTTGACGCCTTTGCATTTGA
>CAZRLY010000025.1:0-29519 GCA_964601015.1 uncultured bacterium | reverse complement strand
GAAGTCATCCCATTGCGTCCACAATTGCGCTTCCCCCTGGCTTGTTTCCATAGTATTTTCAAGCGGCCACTTATCCTCCCGCCCGTCTATTATCACCCTTTTACTGGTATAGGTAGCCCACCCTACCGCATTCGCTCTGGATATGTCTGTGATGTCAACGTTGGTTTCTCCTGTTTCTACGAGGTTATCCCTGTAGACGGCAGTTACAATTTCCCCGCCTATCAGTTCTAAGACGTCGGGTTTGCCACCAAGTCTGCCGTATTCGGTTTTTAATCTGCCCACGAAAACGCCGGAGTTTTCGCCGGTTTCGCGAAGCGCCACCGTTTTGCCAATGCCCTCTGCGTTACTTTTTACCCATAAGTCCGCCGTATCCACCGCAAATGGGTCAAAATTTTCGTCAGCGTCCTCCATGCGGAAATACAGGGTTGTGCCGATGTTGAAGTTTTTGATTTTCGTACCGTCAGAGCGGACAATCAGTATCCTCCCGCGCGTGCCTTTGTTGATATAGGACTTATCGGTTACAAACAGATTGTGAATGCCAGGGAAATCTGGCATATAAACGGCGGTTATCTCCTCGTCGCCGACGACATCAAGAGTATCGTCGTCAATTGGGGTAGAGCCGTAGCGTGTGGGAATCGAACCGAAGAAAGTACCCGATTCAATTGGGTGTTTGTACAATGTCACCTCGGCAGTATCGTTCGTTTTGTTGCCGTATACGGTGATATTTGCCTCGGCTAACTCTTTGACAGTTGACAAAAGCAAGTCCTTCAGCCAGAAATGAATCGTCCTACCGGAGTTGAAACCGCCCAACTCTTTGAGATGTTCATCAACTATCAGTAGAAGCCCCACACTGCTGCTCAACACAAAAGCCCTCTGGGAAATGGGGACGTTCGTTTCACCTGTTGCCACGATGCTGTCAAGATATGTGACGGTAATTAGTTCTTTATCTTTGATGTGGAGAATATCATCTGAAAAGCCAAAAACGCCGGCTGTTTCAGCGTATTCGGTTCGCAAATAGGCCTGAAACGTCCCGTCGGCATTGAGCGTTAGCGTTAAAATAACCTCGTCGTTGAGTACATTCCCCGTGATGGTTACATCGGCTGTTGGACTAATTATTGTGTCAGCAGATTGTTTGGCTAAGTCCGAGTCCTTGAGTTTAATTAATATGGTATCTCCTGCGCTGAAACTCCCAATGAGCGCAGTCCCATCAACGTTGTATAGTTCCAGCGTGCCTTTTTCGCCGGCTTCCACCATTAGATGTACTGCCATTGGCACTTTAGTTTCACCCGTATCCTGAACAGCGTCTAAATATTCAACGGTAACTGTCTCATGTCCTTGTATTTGTAGTATGTCATCATCGGTATCCACTTCACCGAAAGCAGTGCTTAACTCTCCTATGAATACGCCGGAATCCGCTCCACTCTCCCTTACGACGACTAAAACGCTATCTCGATTGTTATCCGTCTTTGCCGTGACTTCAAACGAATCAGCCCGCTCGCTTAAAATATTCAAGTCTTCATCTTCAAGCACAATAAGCAACGTATCGCCAGCCCTCAAACTCTCTACCGGCTCGTTTACAGCGTCTGGTGAGTTATTATAGCCGCTTTTGTTATAAACGGTTAGTTTTCCCTTAGTACCTACGTTGACTTCACAGTAATCTTTCACTGGCACATAGCTCTGTCCGCTTGCTCGCAATCTATCTATGTAGGTTACTTCTATTTTTTCGTTGCCTGTTACTTGCAATGTATCATCGTCGGCGGGTATTTTAGCGTATTGGGTAGAAAGTTTGCCAAGGAAGCTTGATTCGGTAGCACTGCTTCTCAACATAACTACCCTCGCCGTATCGTTGGTAACATCTTTTGGGTGGGAAAGTCGGGGTTTTTCTGAAGGAAAAAGGGCGACATCGCCGGCTACGGTAATTTCCACGTGGTTGTCCTCTTCGTCGCCGTCACGTACATAAAAATACAACGTATCGCCTGCGTTGAACGTTTCTACGTCTGTGAGATAATTTGACCTGACTATTGAGAGCAAACCGTCATCGCCGGTATTTACCGTTGCGGAATCCTGCACGACTACTTTTGTAGCGCCGGAAGTTTGTAATTCATCCGTATAAGTTGCTGTAACCGTCTCCTTGCCTGTTATTTCTAATATGTCATTCTCCTTGTCCGCTGATGTGGCAAACTGCGTTGAAAACTGTCCGGTGAATCTGCCGGATGTTTCGCTCGTCTCCTCCAATATCAAAGGAAGTTCGTCAAAAAGTATGCTCCCGTTCAACTTGATTTCCGCCAACTCCTTATTCTCAACGTCTTTGTTCAAATCGGCGTCTTTCAAATGTACTGAGACGGTATCTCCTGCGTTGAGATATTTTCCGGCACTTGTGGAGGGACGAAGCGACTTTTCGTTCCTTTCGGACGCTACGCCGTATCCGACGCGAGTTGCATTCAAGAAAATCTCTGCGGTACTCCCTGTGCGCGTTTTAGTTTCTGCCCTTACAGGAGCGTTAGTTCTGCCTGTATTCTGAATTCGGTCTAAATAGGTAGCTATCAAGATTTGATTTCCGACAATTTGTAGTTTGCCATCACCCGGTTTGGCATTCACGTTGTATTCGGTTCTAAGTTCACCTCTGAAGAGTTTCTGGTTATCGCTGTTTGCTAATTCTATCTTCTCAGATTCATCCGTTCCATCTACTGAAACAATTACCTCTACTTTTCCAACATCATTCTTTTCTCCTTCCGCCTTCCAGACATCCGCGTCTGTCACTTCCAACACCAACGTTTCTCCTGCGTTGAATTCGCTTATTGAGGTGCCCGATTCCGACAAAATGGATATGGTGCCGGTAGTACCCGTATTGACTGTAGCCAGACAAATAACCTTTTCACCCTTCTTACCAAACGCATAATACGGGTCAATATAAATTGATGTCACCTTCTCCCCACCCCGCACATGGAAGGCTGAAGGCTGAAGGCTGAAGGATGAAGGATTTTTTTCCATTTGTAATTCGTAATTCGTAATTCCTGATTCGTCATTGTATTCGGTTTTCAATTTGACGGCAAAAAGGTTGCTGTTCGTTGCTTTTTCGTCATCTGTCTTTGTCTCGAATGGGTGTATACCCTCGTGAGAGACAAATCCGTTTGCGAGTGATTCCAGGGTGGTTTCGTATAGTTTAAGCTGTTTTCTGTCCTTTGTCAAGTCGCCGCTGATTTCTACCTCAACGGATTGCGTGGATGAGATGTCAGTATCCCGGTCTTCATCAAATACGCAGAGCGTAATTACATCGCCGGCGTTGAAGTTATCCAGTTTTTTTGTTGCTGTCTCATCCATTATGAGTATCTCACCGCTCGTACTGCCTACGAACGCCACTGGCAACCATTCTCCAGGCGCGGCGGCGATGTTGGGAGAGGCCCAGTGGATATGTTCAGCCGCTGTTCCACGAGCTACGCGGCTTTCCAGAATGTAATTGAAGCCGACGGTACTGTACATCTCCGGATTATATTCCTGCAATACCTTACCCTTTGGAATCCTCGCTTCCAGTACATACTTATAAATTTTGGGCGTTTTGTCAACTTGTATTTGGGTGGCGAATTCAATCTCCTTGCTGTTGTTGATGGTAGTTTTGATGGCGTCAAGATGGTGATGGATTTGCGAAGGGCGAACCCGTTTCAAGTAATCCTTTGCCCCAAGTAGACGAAACGCAAAATGGTGGTCAGAATTGGTATACATGCGCGGGTGCGCGTTTTTAGCCATACCGACAAAAATATGGAGGGTATCGGTATAATCGCCGAAATCGTTGAATTTTACCTTTTTATTAGCAAATTTGGCAAGGGCGACTCTATCCACTTCGACGCCGACATAGAGGTTGTTTTCGTCCCATTGGAGGTATGTTGCAACTGCTGATTCTTCTACATGGGTTATACCATTCGGGATAAGCGGATATAAATTCGGCCAATCGCCAAGAAGTCCATCTATAACTGGGCTGATGCTGATTTTCGTTGCTTTAGCCGTCTGTTGTCCGAGAGTGCCTATTACAATACGCGCCGTTCCCTTAGTTCGTTGCGCTTCCATCAACGAAACTTCTGATACATAAGCATTTTGACCGGCTAACCGGTTGAAATGAAGTTCAAGAATACCATCGGAATATGTTTCGGGGGGGATGAAGAAAGTATAATTCTGCGCTTTTCCCTGTGGAATATTTGGAAGGAATGAGGAACCAGGGATAGGCGCGTGCAGGATAAACCCGTCCGCCAACAGATTTTGAATCCGTCCTCTGTTTTTTTCCTGCAAATAGGTAACGAATACCCAATACAAAGCGTTCGGGTTCAAAGAATCATATTTGAGAATAACCGTATCGTAATGATAAGAGCAACTCTTCTGGCTGGCGGTATTGCCCGGTTCAACCTCATCGCCATCTTTGAAAAAATAGCGAACGTTCATGTCAATTTTTTCCCCCCTGTCGAAGGGAAAACCTTGTATCAAATTGGGTGCTTTTATCCCATCCGCCCCACAATCGTCATAATAGGCTTGGATAGCGTTGTATTCGTTGATGTCTTCGGGTTCAGAGGTAGGGAGCCGATATTCATCGGTAAAGACTTCAAATTCCTGAATTTCCGCATAATCCCCGTACCAATCGCCGTTTTTGATTACCAACCTTACATAGCGTGCTTCAGGGATGTTATTTGTAGGGACAACCCTATGCGGTTGTGGCTCTTCTTCATCGGTTTTATAAAGAAATTTATCCACAACCGTTTTATCTTCCAGTTCGGGGGATGTATAAACCTTCCTGTATTTTTGACCGTCGCTTGAGAGAAAAACGCTATAACGTTTTGCGTTCGTTCCCGGGCCATCCGTTGTCAAGCGTATCCCATAAACCTTTTTTACGATGCCCAAATCGCAGGTTACAATAACATCATCTTCCATCTCAAACTTTATATTCTTTTTTCCCTTCTCGCCATCGGTAGGGGACAGAGCCCCTACCCTACCTTTAGTGCGTTTTGCCGCAGTCCATTTAGATGGTTCAGAGGCTATCCCATCAGTCAGTTTATACAAGTCCACTGAGTTGCAGTTAGCCGTTACAGAAATGATTGGCATCTGGCTTGTGTACTGAGCGCCTATTTTGAAGGATTTTATGGTGGGAACGGCACTGAATATTTCATTGATGGATACTTGCACCCAGCGTGCTTCTTTCGCCACGGGGAAAGGTTGTACGGTATAGGTATATTCGCGAGAGTTCGCAGTGTAAGAAAACACTCTCGTATACTGTTTAGCGCGGTGAATACTCGTGAAGATGTCATACTGTTTAGGCCCTTTTTCAACAGGTGCCTCGAACTCAAGGAGAGCTTTATCCACTTTGTAAATATACCCTACATCATACGTGTTTACGACGGGCTTGGCATCTTTGCGAATGACACTATAGTGTAGCGGTTCGTTGTCTACCTTCTTTGCGTTCTGTATCCAATTCTGTTCAACGATAATTTTTGCTTGCTCACTGCGCGGATAAAGGAGAAAGGTTAAAAGTCCAGAGACACCAATTAGGATTAGAAGTCGCAGGTTCATGGTAAAATTGAAGATTGACTATTGAAGATTGCAAGGCTAAACAATAGTCAATCTTCATCCCCTTACCGGCTTACCGGTTGTCTGGCTTTCCGGGCTACGAGCCAGGACTGTAATTTGGAGCTTCTTCCGTTATCACCACGTCATGCGGGTGGCTTTCCTTGAGTCCACCGCTTGTGATACGAATTAATTTGCTTTCTGTACGGAGGGTTTCGACATCTTTTGCGCCACAATAGCCCATGCCCAGCCGCAGTCCTCCTACCAATTGAAACACCAAATCACTTAACTTGCCTTTGTACGGCACTCTGCCTTCGATTCCTTCTGGGACGTCTTTTGTTTCGGATGTTAAAGCGGAGTTGCGTCCAAAACTCATTGGCGCATTCTCTTCCCGAAAATATCTCTCTCTGCCTCCCCGTTCTTTCAGGGCGGCAACCGAAGCCATCGCCCTGTATTCCTTGTAGCTTCTCCCCTGATAAATAACCATTTCGCCGGGGCTTTCTTCTGTGCCGGCGAAAAGACTGCCTATCATAACGCAGCTTGCACCCACTGCGATTGCTTTAACTATGTCTCCCGAATAACGGATTCCTCCGTCAGCAATAATTGGAATCCCGTACTTATCGGCAACAGTAGCGCATTCGTGGATTGCTGTAATTTGTGGTACGCCGATACCCGCTATCACCCGCGTAGTACATATCGAACCCGGTCCCATTCCAACCTTGACCGCGTCAGCGCCGGCCTCGATTAAATCCCTTGTAGCTTCTGCTGTTGCAACATTGCCGGCAATCAACTCAACGTTTGGAAATTCGGATTTTATCTTCTCCGTTGCGGCGATAACCATTGTAGTATGTCCGTGTGCGGTGTCTATGGCAATCACATCGGCACCCGCATCCACCAACTTTCGTACCTCTTCCAAATCGCCTGAAGCGCCAACCGCCGCTCCAGTTCGCAATCTGCCGCTTGAGTCTTTGCAGGCTCTGGGATATTGTTCAATTTTGTCAATATCCTTTATGGTAATAAGCCCGCGCAACGTGAAATTTTCATCAACTATCGGCAACTTCTCCTTGCGGGTTTCGTGTAGTATTTTCTTTGCTTCTTCAAGAGTGGTTCCTACCGGTGCGGTAATTAATCCCTCGCTTGTCATTTTCTCGTTGATAAGTTGGTCTAAATTTTCCGGATATTTTAAATCTCTGTTTGTAATAATCCCTACCAAACGCCCTTCCTCTGTAACTGGAATGCCGGAGATATGATGATGTGCCATCAGTTCCAGCGCCTCCCGAATAGGGCGGTTCGGTGGGAGAGTTTTTGGGTCAACTATCATGCCGCTCTCAGAACGTTTAACCCTGTCTACTTCGCTGATTTGCTGTTCTGTGGTAAAATTTCGATGGATGAACCCAATTCCGCCTTCCCTGGCAATGGCAATAGCCAGTGTTGCATCAGTCACGGTATCCATCGGAGAAGAACAAATTGGAACGCTCAATCGAATATTATTCGTCAAGCGCGTAACGGTGCTTACCTGACTCGGCAACACGTCGGACTTAGCAGGAACAACGAGTACGTCATCAAAACTAAGCCCCTCCTTCACAAATTTGGTGCCCATTGGAACATCGCCTCCATGATATTGAGTAGGATTCTCTCAGAACTCTCAACGAACTTTTCATCCCTCCAAGATATTTAACCTAAAATTTTACCACAATATATGGTTATTGTCAACCTCTGTGCACAGAAGTTCTGAAGATATTAAGAATTGGCTGAGAATCTCTGGTAATCGTACAGAATGATTGACATGTGCGCCCCGCTATGGTATACTTTGATTAGTATTTCACACGCTTCCGAAAGGGGTGAATCAATGACGTGAAAACGCTTCCGGAAAAAATGAAGGCGGTTGTATCCTATGGGCCTGAAGATTATAGGCTGGAGGATGTTATAACACCACAAGCGGACGCCGGAGAGGTACTGATAAAAGTCCATGCTTGCGGAGTCTGTGCAAGTGACTTGAAATGCTACATGGGCGCGCCGTTGTTCTGGGGGGATGAACATCGCAAGGCTTATGTCGATGGCCCGGTTATCCCCGGACATGAATTTATCGGCGAAGTGGTGCAACTCGGAGAAGGCGCGGCTGAGAAATTCGGTCTTGAAGTAGGCGACACGGCGATTTCTGAACAGATTGTCCCATGCTGGGAGTGCCGATATTGCAACAAAGGCAAATACTGGATGTGCAAGGTTCATAACATCTACGGATTTCAAAAAACAGTACACGGAGGCATGGCGGAATACATGAAATTTCCTGCCCACGCCGTAGTCCACAAAGTTCCCAAAAGTCTCCCTACCAAAAAAGCGGCGATGATTGAACCGTTAGCGTGTTCCATTCACGCTGTCCAGCGTGGCGAGATAGAATTTGGAGATGTTGTAGTTGTCGCAGGCTGCGGTACGCTCGGATTGGGAATGGTAGGCGCAGCACAGTTAAAAAACCCGGGCGTATTAGTCGCTTTAGACATGCTGGACTATCGCCTAAAAATCGCTAAAAAACTCGGTGCTGACGTGGTAATCAACCCTAAAAAAGGGGATGTCGTCCAGAAGGTACTTGATATGACTGAAGGATATGGTTGCGACGTATACATCGAAGCGACTGGACACCCTAACGCGGTAATTCAAGGACTCCAGATGATTAGAAAACTCGGCACATTCGTCGAATTCAGCGTCATGCGGGAACCTGTCACCGTAGACTGGACAATCATCGGCGACACAAAGGAACTTAACATCCACGGCTCACACCTCAGCCCCTATACTTACCCGCTGGCGATAGATTACATAAACCGAAACTTGATAGATGTGACTCCAATTGTCACACATACCGTGCGCTTAGATGATTTTAATCAGGCTTTTGAGATGGTACATAACGCAAAGGATTCTATCAAAGTGTTGTTAGTGCCGTTAAGCTGAAATGAGTTTGTTCGTAATTAGTATCTGCTGATTTTCTCCGTTAATTGGCGGGTAGGTGGGGAAACTAACGTGGGAGAATACAGTAAATAGCTTAGAGTATAATACTCCACTGGTTCTTTTCCCACCATACCCGCCCTACGATGATTTTTTCAACAGATAATTAGTAGTGCCATAGTCTCTGTGGCACAACCAAAAATCCTATCTAACATACGCATAGAGCATCCCTCTACCATAAGAGCGTGTTCTGAAAAATAACTTTTCCTTAATGTCATCAACCGCTTGGGCAACACCGGGATAATTGGAATTTGCGTAATCATGAAAAGCGACTACGCCCCCGGGGATAACGTGGGGAAGGAACAGGGCAATATCTTTTTTTACCCCTTCGTAGCTGTGGTCAGCATCAATAAACAACATTTTTATAGGACGATTCCACTGTTTTCCTATTTGCTCGCTTTTTGCAACCCTCAAGTCTATGATATCTTGGAGCCAAGCGGTGTTTTTCCTGAAAAGCTGCTCACTTACCTCAATTGAGCCAATCGTTTTCTGTGCGTATGAATCAATGGTCAAAACCTTCCCCGTCCCGCCATCTATGCAGCCAAGTGCAAGAGCCGTTGTTGATTTCCCCTGAGCAGCGCCAATTTCAACTATTGCTCCATCACCAACCGACGAAAATGCCAACCTATACAAATCAGCAACTTCACTATCAAAAATATAGCCAGGCATATCCCTTACACGTTTCACAACTTTAGCTGCTCTATCTTTGCTGTATTCAGACATTTTAGCCACCCGTGGCTCTAACATCTTGAAATAAGATTCATATTTTCGATGATTCGTCGGAGTTCCACTGTGGAGCGTCAGTAGTCTCTCCATCAAATTTGCGCCCTTATAGCCACCTAAAAGCAATGAGAACCACAACACATAGTCACTATCGCCACGATACCCGCCAACACGCAGAAAGGCGTCACGTTTCATTATGACGGTAGAATGCGCGAAACAATTCGCCGCCGGCATTATCTGATGAATGTCCCTGTTGCGAATCCAATGAGGTTTCTTCCTATCCCAATAGAAAAAATCAGTCCCCAGAAAATCTATGTCAGGATTTTCCTTTAACATTTTCATCTGCTTTGCCAATCTGTCGGAACGACTAATATCATCAACGCCATGATAGGAAAAATAAGGGGCTTTTGTTATTTTTGCGCAAAGGTTGCCAATGGCGTATTTTCCAATATTGCGATTTGTCCGATATACTCGGAGCCTTGGGTCAAGTTCAGCGAAACGACGAATGACATACAAACTATCGTCGGTAGAGCAATCATCAACTATCATAAGCTCGAAGTTTTGGTATGACTGACACAAAAGCGAAGTGATAGTTGTTGGCAAATACTTTGAATGGTTGTAATTGGGCATATAGATGCAAAGAGAAGGTATCATTTGTCCTACGCAAAAACTCGGTTCTAATATTAATTTTCCTACTAAAAAACTATTTTTGATGTATTTATTGTTTCACAAAGAGAGAACTTTGTCAAGGGAAATTGCCAGAAATTCCCCATGACTGTTTAAAGCTCACACTAGGAGCGCAAAAATCAACGAAGTGTATTTTTGCAATAATACGCTACCGCTGATTATTGCACTCCTAAATATATCGTGGGGAATTTCTAGGAAATTGCTTTCGACTTGACATAACCGTTTAGTTATGCTAAAATCTCCATATTTGTAGGAGCATACTCGCTGATTATTGGTGAAAAAAATGGCGTTAGTTTATATCAGTTTTGGCTCCAATGTGGGCGATAGGCTGGGCAATATTAAACGCGCTTTGGACCAGATTTCTGCGCATCCGTCAATAACGATAACTAAAAAATCCAATTTATATGAGACAGAACCCGTAGGATATGAAAATCAAGATTGGTTTCTTAACGGTGTCATTGAGATAGATACGGAAATTGCCCCTGATGAATTGCTAAGTTTATTGAAACAAATTGAAAAGGACGTGGGCAGACGTGAAAGTATACGCTGGGGGCCGAGGGAAATTGACCTTGATATTTTGCTATACGGGCAACGTTGCATTGACGCGCCGAATTTAACTATCCCGCATCCGCGCATGCACCAACGGGGTTTTGTGTTAGTACCGCTCGCTGAGATAGCACCGCAAGTTATCCATCCTGTTTTACAGAAGAACGCTGCTGAGTTGCTGGGCGAGCTTGCAAGTACCAAGGGGATTAAACGGAAGTAGGTGTTAGTTCTTCTGGAGTGCAGTCAATAACCCCGACTGATTCTGTAATCGTGTAAAGACAAAGTGCGCACTATGTGACGTCAATAATGTTCCGAAGCGTAGTGTATCGAAACCAACGAAATGTCGTATCGAAACCAAGCGGAGAGTGATCAAAACATCCGACCAACGCTCACTTGGTTTCGATACGGTTCTTCACTTCGTTCCGAACCTACTCAACCGGACTTCGCTCTGTTAAGTTGAGACGAATACGTTTCCAAATGGGCGGTTGCTTTGTGATGAAGTCGGCATGGGCGACTTGAATGCGCTGTTCCGACGGCAAGTGCGAGGAATTGGCACATTTAGCATTGGCACATTCTGCATTAGAACATTCAGCATTTATAATTTATAATTCAGCGCTGAACGCAGTGAAGCGGCGTTTTCAAACGTGCAGAGGTTCACTTTCTATAATTTCACAAAAGAGTTGAGGTTGAAAAAAACATTATGCCCAGTGTATTCTACCTGCCAGACTTTTGCCCGGCTCCAGGGACAGCCTGCCATCTGCTGCCATCTCATAGCCACCATTTACCGATACTTCGACTCGGGTTATGTTCCGTTGGTCAGGGACACTTTCCAGACACCAGGTTCGGGCCTCGGTACCTTTATTGATGGCCTCAAAAGCACCTATTTGTCCATCTACCCGCCATACTCGAAAGGCAATATCATCCGGCAAACCCCTTGCATCACCAGCACGGTGCTGGACAGTCTCCACAGGGATATTTCCCCTGGTTCCCCAATCAGCCCCGCCCAGTATGGGATTATACAGTAATTCCATATAAAATTTACTCGAATAGCGCGTCCCACAACCGCACATCTTGCCATCGAAGGGTTCTAAGATTGCCCATGTGCGAAGCGCCATCGCGTAGCCCCTTCTAAGCCATTGGGCATCTCCGGTATACCAGTGGGCAGCGGCGAGCAAATCGGCTTTCATCTGGTGTTCCATGTGGGAGTGTTCATCAATATTATTAGCCCAGTAGAGAATCGCTTTCTTATAGCGAGCCTCACCGGTAAGTATATCGTGGCGCAATGCCATACGCGACAAATACGTTGCGCCTTCGCCAATGGTGCTGACAACGGATAAATCCTCAAAGGCAATCACCATTTGTCGCCATTCGTTTCCTTCCGGACCCAAGGCTAATAATTTCAATTTATAGGTATCCTTCGGCTTATCAAATCCTGAACCCCATCCTCTGCTCTTACTAGCCCCGTATGGCGGATAGCCTTCATCTGTATGGTCAAAAAATTGGTCTAATAATAATCGCGCACAAGCTAAATAACGCTCGGTTCTGGTCAGCCGCCAAAGGTCAATCAGGCCGCCAAAAAGGTCAAAAGCTCTGTTAGCTGAAACGCTCGGTTCTGAATATGAATACTTAGTATCACTGGCGCTCTTTAGGTTCGCGCCCGCTGGAACAATAATCGTGGAGATTAAATCTCCGGTTTCCGCAGACTTCTCGATGTGCTCACACCAGCGGTTGGCGTAATCGACGGCCAACTCAAGGTAGCGTTCATTTTTAGTGCCAAGATATGCAGACACTACGGTTGAGATTATGCGGAAATGGTTGGCCTCCTGATAGTCATACGGCGGATAACCCCGGATTGAACGCGTTCCCAACCAATAGCTGCGGAATTCGTGTTTATCCCAATCATACCAGGCCAGTACCTCCGCCACCCAGTTTCCAGCATGATGGGCGACATCTTCAATTGAGGATAGAGCTATCTCACTTCCAACACTATTCAGATGAAAGAGTGGAATCTGAAAATAGATGAACGTCTCTATTTGGTGATGCGACTCCGTTTCATCCGGATAACCGTGAAAGTAGTTCTCATCCGTATACTTTCTACGTGCTTCCATTACCGCGCCAATCCGGTCACGAACCCTTGCATCTTCCATTCGAACGCGTATGTGGGGAAAAGCGATGCGCCAACGTCCACCGGCTTCATGTGTATTTATACGATGGTCAACCGGTTTTTCCAATTCATCGGAGATATATCTATCCACCATTTTTAAGAAAGAAAGCTGACGATATGCCCAGCTTGTATCGCCTTTAGTCTCTCCCAACCAATCTCTGGAAATTTCCTGATACTCTGGTTCCGCCAAATCTAGAAACAGTTCCGGATAATCTCTGTTAATAATCAAATTGACACTCCTTATGGATTGCTCGTCTTTTCTTTTTCGACGTCAATCGACATCTCGGGCTGTCGAAATCTGAAAAGATCGCTTCGCCCCTTCGGGAATTTTGACCTACAGCAGATGAGATGTCTCAACATGCACACAGCAATAGCCGATACCCTCAAGTCCTGAACGGATTTTTGCGACTTCTTCTTTCGGCAACGGGCGCAACGGACGACGCATCGTCATGCTCGGAAATTTGCCCAACAACCAGCACGCGCACTTCATCCGTTGATGGGCGTCACCACTCGGCTCGCCAAAGTTATAAACGATACGGGCTAACGGTGCCACTAATTTTTGCGCTTGGCGCGCGCCTGCTAAGTCATCATTGAGCGCACATCGAACCGTCTCCACGATGAGTTCCGGCACAAATCCTGCAAATCCCACCAAAGCGCCATCACAACCCTCCAATAAGGTAGCCAAAAGGTATTCATCGTGACAGGTTATAATGGTAACGTCTGGCGCGGCTTCTTTCAGTTTCTCGTAATCGTAACGCCAGCGCGCCATATCACGCGTCCCCATCTTGATTGATACCACCTGGGGAATCTTCACCAATTCCAGCATTTCAACTAAACTATATCCAGTTTTGGTCCAGGCAGGGTACTGGTGGACGATAATCTGGATGTCCGCTCCTTCGGCGACATCCTCGAAAAAACCAACCGCTGTTTGCATGGTGCGGCCAAATCGCAGCCAGTGATGCGGTGGCATCAGTAAAATGGCGTCAGCACCAGCTTCCTTGGCGGCGATGGCATGGTCAATCGCTTCCAAGCTACCTTCGGCGCTCACGCCGGAGATAGTTTTAACCTTGCCTTCAACCGCTTCCGCGACGAGTTGTGTCACGCGAACGCGTTCGTTCGGACGCAACGACATAATCTCGCCGGTATGCCCGTTGCAAACAAGCCCTTTTATTCCGTCCACCGCGGCCAGTTCTCGCATATATTTTTGCAAACCTTCTTCATCAATGGATTCGTCTTCATGGAAGGGACAGAGGGTTGCGGGAAATACCCCTGCCCAGGGGTGATGCTCTTGCCAGTTCATATTTTACTCCTTTCAATAATCCCAATTTGTCCATTTAATCGTCAACTGATTAATTATCTTTCCTTTTTACCTGTCATTATCAAAGTCTTACCAAAGTTTATAACGCCACGGGTTCAGCAGGCGGCGGGTTTTTAAGCCATTCCAGGTTGAAGGCATAGTATTGCTGGCTGCTGATAATGTGGACGATGCCATCGTCAGTTTGGCAGGCAGTCATGTAACCGCCGGGTTCAGCGCTACTGAATCCCATAGTGAAAGGGCGTCCATCCATCGTTTCCACCTCTCTCCCCGGTCCGTCGTCGCTAATCAGACGGATGCAAGGCCACGTCTCACCTTCGTCGAACGACAACGCCGCAAATAAACCGGTGACTAAACGCTCTTTGCCGGAAGCGTCAACAATTGGCATGTACTCAGGTTCTTTACGGCTACCGGTGAAAGAAGCGAAGAAAATCTGACCTTCTTTGAGCCGCATTAAAACTAATCGCTGTCCACCGCCTATCGGAGGGAATGGGCTTGCGCTGTAGTGCCAGGTTTTGCCCATATCAGCGGAGATGCTTTTAGGCATTCTATCGTCAATGTTGTTGCCCCGTCCAAACGCCATCAGGCGGCCATCATTGAGTTGGACAACACCTGCATGGATGCCAGCAATTTTACCTTCGGACATTCGCCAGGTTTCCCCATTATCGCTACTTATCCAGAGAACCGAAGCGCTGCCGGGCGCGTCGGAGACAAAGACGATGTCGCCTTCTTTGGTGCGAAACTCGCAAGCCACCGGCTGACTGGGAAGCCCACGTTCAGGATTGACGAAACGCGCCTTCGACCAGGTTACCCCATTATCCTTCGAGGTGCGGGTTATGAGAGCCAACCCCCCCCGCTTGTATCCTGGCCCAGCGGAAAGCCCATTGAAATGGTGGAGGGTGTCCTTGCCATCGAACCATAGAGCAGGCGCGTGGTCATTTCTATCGGGAGCGTCCCAGAATAAGGAAGCCTCGTCCCACTCCTCTGCGCCGTAACGCAAACGACTGGCCGCCAGAGCAAGTTCACGGCCGGGTTCCCTGAAACAGGTATACCAAATAGCCAAAAGGTCAGCATTAGCACACGGTGCGAGAGCCGGGTCATGATTGTGTCGGGAAAACAGCGGACCAAAAGAATCCTCTGGGATTTTGACATACTTGAGTGCGCCTCTAAAATATGGCTTGTCCGGGTCAAGTCCCTTGTTTAGGGCAGACGGGACATCCTGTTTGACATCGCACTGCCACAGCTTTGGTTGAGGTAGAGGCAAAGTCTTGGTTTCGATACGCAAGCTACTCAACCCAAGAGTTTGGGGCATTTCTCCAATGACTACCCGGAAGCCCAGCAACCAGTGTTTATCTTCAGGAATCGTTCCCATCCGGTTTGCCGAACGCAAATAGAAAATCTCGGTGGAATGACTTCCGCCTCGTGTAACCTTGAAATCACCATCGGCGTATCCCACCGGGTCAATCTGCTCTCCTGCTTCATAGGGCCCATACCAATCGTAACACCATTCCTCAACGTTGCCGTGCATATCGTATAAACCCCAGGCGTTGGGTTGCGCTTGCCCGACGAGGAGAGGTACAACTTCCTCTCTCTGACGCTTCGCCTCGGCATTTTTCAAGGATTCTTCAGGCAGAGCATCGCCGGTATGAAAGGGCGTAGTCGTTCCCGCACGGCAGGCGTATTCCCATTCCGCCTCCGTCGGCAAACGGTAGGGTAGCCCTTCCTTCTCCGATAACCATCGGCAGAAATTCACGGCATCATGCCAACTCACGAAGACTACAGCCTCGTCATCATCTTTGGAAAAACCGCGCTTGCCGCGAAGAAGACGATGCGACGGGTCAAACTGCTCGTATTGAGCATTAGTTACTTCGTAAGCCCCCATGTAAAAGGGCTTGGTAATCTTGACCTCATGCGTCGGGTGTTCGTCGAAATCTCCATTTTTGCGGTGTGGCTCATCCCCAGCTATCTCATCGGGCAGCGACGTCTCGCCGAAACCCATGGTAAAAGTTCCCGGCTCAATGCGTGCAAAACGCATCCCGATGGCGTTGGTATATTCTTTGTCCGGCGGAATGTTAGCTGAAAACGCCGCCAACGCGTATCTGTAGACAACTCCTATACAAACCATCTATATCTCCTTCTCTTATGATATTTTTAGTACTACTTTGTCGATTAGCGTAAAACTTTGTAGTGACGGCTCTCTGTCCCGCCATCGTCTCGACCATCGGGACAGACGGTGTAGCGGCGTTCTCCGATGAAGCCCGACGACTTTGTCTTACGGCGTCCCGCCACTACGTCATTTCATAATGCCGTAAGACGAGGTCGGCTTTATCGGATAGCCGTTAATGAAGCGCATAAATGACAAAGTAATACTAATCTAACACACTTTGAATAGCTTCGTCAAGCTCTTTGGCAACAACAGGTTTCATAATAGTTTTACGGATACCAAACTTTTCCTGCATTGCTACTGTAAGCTTTTCGAGGGGTTAAAATCCCCTTCCAATTTAATTCGATGAGAAGTAATTCGTAATTCGTTTATTGACCTGATGTCGAAAAGTTGATAAACTTGAAGTAACGAGTAAAAAGTAACGATTTTATTATTACTCTTTACTCATTACTTTTTACTCGTTATAACACATCGGGTACTGGAGGTATTTTATGTCATTTCGCTTTTTGGTTCCTGTTTGCTCACAATTTGACAGGGAGGATATTGAGAAGATAGTCCAGGCGGGCATTCGTATTTTTCGCGCCGTCCCCTGGACGATTGACGGCACTCCTGAATTTATGGATTATCTCATAAGATTCGGCTGTCGTGTGGACGGAAAGAGGGTGTTTTTTCCCGATGGGGTTGTCGATAAGACTTTAGAGAAAATTCCAATGCCATCTTCATCATCGCCTGTTCAACCGAGGCTTGCATCGCGTGAAATTAGCTACAGCACTTCAGGGCAGGCGTTGTGGTGTTCTGACCCAAAAAGTTCCGAACTTCGCGCGGCGACAAAGAAGGATTTGGCGGATCTGTGTCGCGTCATCAACTCATTTGATGGACTCGGCAGAAGCCATCCGACTTTCATCCCACAAGACGCACCCGTGAGGACGTGTGAACTGCACGCGCTCGTAACCATAATGTTGAACAGCGACAAGCCTTATCGTGTGTCAGCTTATTCTCCTGAGATTGTCAAATATTTCATTGAAGCTTTGACAGTCTACTATGGCATGCGCGAAGAAACGCTGAAAAATCTGCTTACGCCTTGCAAAGTTTGGGTCAACACACCGTTCATGATATCGCGGGAGTGTATCGAAGCGTCCATGGAGTTGCGAAGGTTGACCGGCGCGCCGTTGGTAATCGGCAGCATGCCGGTGACCGGTTTTGCCACACCCGTGACAGAAGCGGGTGCGCTTGCGCTCATTACCGCTGAAGTGCTGGGTGCCAATGCCATAAGTCTGGCGGTGGACGGCCGGCTTTGCGGGTGGGTTGCCAGCCCGTTGAGTTTTGACATGAAAACGGGCGTCCACAATCAATGGGGGCCGGAAACCATCACGATAGGGACTGCGTGTCAGCATGTAGCCTCATATCTATTCGGCGGCACACCCAGCATCACCGCCACTACAAGTGTTTCCGCAAAAGTACCTGGCGCGCAAAGCATGACGGAAAGGGCGTTTGGAGTGGGGATGGCATTCATGGCGGGTATTCGGAGTTTTGGGGGATTGACGACGCTGGCTTTCTCAGACGTAGGCAGCGTCGTACAACTTATGCTCGACATGGAATTGATGTCGGCTGTGGAGAAACTCGCCAGGGGATTTGACGTTGACGACGAAAAACTTGCCGAAGAGGTGATAAAAGAGGTTGCGCCGAGGGGTGCGCGGTTTCTTGAGAGCGAACATACGTTCAAACATTTTCGGGAAGCGCAGTGGTTCCCAGAACTCTTTGACCGACGCGTTACGGGAACTTACGCGCTTGACCCGAAAACAATGCTTGAACAAGCCAGAGAAAAGGCCCTGCGCTTGATAGACACAGCCCCAAACCTCTGTCCCCTTGATGAATCACAAAAGAGGGAATTGATGCGAATACTCGCTGCCGCTGACGCGGAGTTAGGGAGCTGAAGATGCGCTCCATTCATCTCAGGTTCCATAAATATCATCAGCGGATGGGAATTTATCCTTGACGAATACAATGCTATATTGTATAATTGACGCGCATCATAAGTGCGCATAAAGCAGTCTACATGATGAAATCACACCCCAAAACTACCTCTCGACCAAATCATACAACCTGGCGCGCTATCCTTTTAGGGCTTTTGTTGGCAATTCCGCACGGTTACTTTTCGATTCAGACGCCGACGCCCAGCACTGTATCACTCATTTACCCTGTCATTCTCAACCTCACGCTGTTAGTGGTTTTAAATTTGGCTTTGAAGCGATGGCTGCCACGGCATGCTTTTTCTCAGGGCGAACTCTTGACGGTTTACACCATGCTATCGTTAGCGGTGGCGATTGCGGGGCATGATGTGATGCACGTCACCGCGCCCATCCTTGGACACGCCTTCTGGTTCGCAACCCCGGAGAACGAGTGGCAGACGCTATTTTTCCACCATCTACCTAAGTGGTTGGTGGTAGACAATATGCGTGTGTTGAAAGGACTTTACGAGGGCGATTCAACTTTCTATGATTGGGAATACGTGCGAATGTGGCTGACACCCGTTTTCTGGTGGGCGATGTTGTTGTTTGCCCTGATGGTGGTGATGCTCGGAATCAATACCATCATACGAAAACAGTGGATGGAAAGTGAAAAACTTGCCTACCCTATCATCCAACTCCCCCTGGCGATGACACAGGACGGCGGCAGCGGAAGGTTCTTTCGGAGTCGTGTGCTATGGCTTGGCATCGCAATCGGCGGCGGAATTGACCTTATCAACGGGCTCCATGCCTTCTTTCCCGCCATTCCCCGCCTACCGGTGCGTACTATCGAAATCGGGCGTTTTTTCACAGAGAAGCCCTTGTCAGCAATCGGTTGGACGCCCGTGTGTTTCTTTCCGTTCGTCATCGGATTGAGCTATTTCATGCCACTCGATTTAGCCTTTTCCTGCTGGTTTTTCTACATTGTCTGGAAGTTAGAGCGCGTACTCGGCGCAATCCTGGGGTTACGCAGTCTGCCTGCATTCCCCTACATCAAACCCCAATCATCAGGCGCATACATTGCCATCGCCGTGCTTGCAATCTGGGGAGCGCGCAAACACATCTATTCCGCTCTTCGATGCGTCTTTGACAAATCCTTTCGGGATGATGCAGATGAGCCGATGCGTTATCGAACCGCGTATGGCTGCATCATCATCGGCGTCGCATTTCTGGTTTTGTTTTGTGCGAAAGCCGGGATGTCCCTTTGGGTTTTCGCATTATTCTTTGGTTTCTACTTTTTGCTGGTTTTCGCCTTAACCCGACTGCGAGCGGAATTGGGCCCGCCTGTGAATGAACTGTACAATATCGGGCCAGACCAAATGTTGCCCCAAATACTCGGCACACGCAGGCTTAGAGCGTCTAATTTGACCGTGTTCGCTCTGTTTTGGGGATTCAACCGCGCTCACCGATGCAACCCGATGCCCTACCAACTGGAAGGTTTCAAATTAGCGGAGGAGTCGAAAACTACTCCGAAACACCTCGCAAGCGCGATACTTCTCGTCTCAATGCTTGGAATATGGGTTGCTTTCTGGGCTTTCCTGCATGTACGGTATCGGCATGGCTTTGGCGGGAGTTTTGGCTGGGAGGCGTATCGACATTTGGAACGATGGCTCTATTACATGCCCGGGCAGGACACAGCCGCTACTGCGTTCATGGGAGGTGGATTCACGCTCGTCTTGATTTTGACCTTTTTGCGGCGCAGGCTGCTCTGGTGGACATTGCACCCGGTAGCTTATCCGTTAGCGAGCAGTTGGACGATGAGTTGGATGTGGTTTCCAATCTTCATCAGTTGGCTCATCAAGCGACTGTTGCTCAAACACGGTGGCATTGCCGCCTATCGCAAAGCTACTCCGTTCTTCTTTGGATTGATTCTCGGCGAATATTTCATCGGAGGGATGTGGAATATATACGGGGTATTGGCTCACCGGTATATTTATACTTTCTGGCATTAAACTTGCGCCCACACTTCCTCAAGAAGCCGCGCCGCCTCTCCATTTCGCTACGAACACCCGCGTCCTTTTTGGACAGAAGGCTGCCACTACGAGTAATGAGCCATACCATAAAATCGGTCGTCACAACAGAAAAGATGAATCCGCCATTTTTTTCTTGATATATTTCAAATCATCTGTTATACTAAGACAAATACGAGAACTGGGCATCGGAGGTAGGATTTTGAGTGTCGTAGCTTCTACGCCCCGAAACTTCTGAAAATAGCGGGAGATACTGCCGAAGCAACAATTTTTACTTATCCTACTATTACACGTGCGCGCAAATTTTGACCCGTAGAACGTGCGGTTTCCGTGCTCGTTATACCCAATCTGAACGGGCAAGGCTGCCCGTTCTACGTGAGGGGTTAGGAACTTCTGCGCACGTGTACTATGATGTTCGCAGGGGCTATCAGCAGTTTGGGAACAAAGAGAAAAAGCACATCAAACCCAGTCAGCCGGGAGGGGAAAATTATGTTATCTGTCAGAGGCATTTTTAACGGTAAAACAGTGGAATTATTAGAGGAAGTACCCTATCGGAACGAAGTCGCTGTCATGGTAACTTTTTTGGAAGGTGAGTCGGTGTCTAAACAACTTGACCGTAGCGAAGCGGAGGGGGAAAGTGGTATTTCAGAGCGCGAAAAATTGAACAGGCGGTTAGCGGAAGAATGTCGTCAACTTGCCGCTATGAATTTTGATGATATTGGCACGGATGAGGAATGGACACGGGTTCAGAATGAAATTCTGTTTGCTTTAGAGGAAGAAAGGGCTGGAGAGGAAAACAATGGAAATTCGACGAGTGACAAAATGTCCATTGTTGACATAATGCTGAAAAATTGGTAGAATAGCTGTAAAAACAAGTTGGAGAATCGAAGCTATGGGGAATACAAGCGACTCATCGGCAAGGCAGACACGCGCGGGAAAGCCTGTTGTTGAAAAAACTCGATGGTATGTGATTATCATTGGGCTTGTCCTGTTGGTTGCGAACAGTTGCTGGGTGTTAATGGCAAGCGAGGTATGGCATTCTACTCAATTAACCATCGCTTCCCTGTTTTTTAACGCTGTTTTTACACTGCTAATACTTGTGCTCGTTAATCTTGTCATTCGGAAGATTACGCCCAAGTTCGCCCTTTCGCAAGCTGACTTATTGGTGATATACGTTATGATAGTGATGCTCTCCACTATCAGCGGGCATACGATGATGGGCTATCTGCTACCCGCAATCGAACACCCCTTCTGGTTCGCTTCGCAGGAAAATGAGTGGGAGCAGTTGTTTGGCGGTTACCTCCCCAGATGGTTGACAGTAGATGACCGCGAGGCACTTCTGGGATATTTTCAAGGCGAGTCCTCTTTTTACGTCGGCAAACACCTTCGTGCATGGTTGCCGACGATATTGTTGTGGGCATCGTTTATCATCGTGCTGTGGACGGTGCTGATGCTTATGAGCATGCTCTTGCGAAAGCAGTGGATGGAGAACGAAAAACTCAGCTATCCTATCGTACAATTACCGCTTGCTATGGCGACTGAACCCATTCGATTTTTTAAGAATGGCTGGATGTGGGCGGGTTTTGCGATTGCGGCTGGCATTGACATCATGAACGGGTTGAGCTATCTCTATCCGTCCATTCCCATGATTCCCGTTAAACATCACCGAGTCGGTCAATTCAGCATGCGCCCGTGGAATGCTATGGGTTCAATTACCATCTCCTTCTATCCGTTCATCATCGGGTTGATGTTTTTCACACCGTTAGATTTATCATTTTCATGTTGGTTTTTCTACATTGTCGGAAGATTACAGCGCGTATTCGCCAGTGCAGTAGGATGGCAGAGCACTTATTTTTTCGAGCAATCTATCGGGGCATGGATTGCGTTAGGACTCATACCGCTCTGGTTAGGTAGGAAACATTTCTGGCGGGTGGCAATGCAGATATTCAAGCCTGCTTCCTCTGATGAATATTTTTCATCTGAATCAACATTGAGTTATCGTGCTATTGCGCTCGGCATACTCGGCGGGTTGTTGTTCCTTGTCATATTCTGTATGCAGGCGGAGATGTCGTTGTGGGTGTTGTCACTGTATTTTCTCATTTACTTCCCGATGGTGTTGGGGATAACCCGCAGTCGCGCAGAAATCGGCCCGCCGGTACATACCCTCATCTACGTTGACCCGGGGCGTACGTTGGTAACAACCCTTGGCACGCGGCGATTGGGTGTTTCAAATCTCGCTGTCTTCACCTTGCTTTATCCGCTCAACCGATGCTACCGCGCCAACCCGATGCCAAGCCAACTGGAGGGTTTTCGCCTTGCGGAACGAGCGGGAATTGACAACCGGAGGATGATGTTTGGCATGTTACTGGCTATTGTGGTGGGCGTTTTTGTCACCTTCTGGATTTATCTCCATGTACTCTACGAGATGGGCGCGGCTGGCAAAGCACGTGGCTGGATAGTATACATGGGTTGGGAAACCTACAATCGACTACAATCTTGGTTAGTACATCCCAGAAGTCCGAATTACAATGAAATGTCCGGTATCGCCGGCGGGGTTCTGTTTACGATATTTTT
Organism: uncultured bacterium; assembly: GCA_964601015.1. Taxonomy (GTDB): domain Bacteria; phylum Poribacteria; class WGA-4E; order DTYX01; family CAZRLY01; genus CAZRLY01. The sequence continues at coordinate 6,829 of CAZRLY010000025.1, read as the reverse complement.
GATGGTAATGAAGGCGCGCTTCCTCTGGTGGCGATTGCATCCGGGCGGATACGTCTTGACAACGGGTGGCGGATTGGGGCGTTCGTGGTTTGCGGTGTTCATCAGTTGGGCGCTGAAAGCAGCTATCCTCAAATTCGGCGGCGTCAGACGTTACCGTAAAGCAGTGCCGTTCTTCCTTGGGCTCATCCTTGGCGATTATACGCTTGGGTGTTTGTGGAGTCTAATCGGTATAGCTCTGAAGATGCCGACTTATGGAGTGTGGCATTAGTAGGTCAAAATTAGAAACCGAGTTTTTCGGAAAAACTCGGTTTCTTAACATTGGCAAAACATCTTGTCTTTTTTAGTGTAAAATGGTAAAATATACTACAAATTAAAAAAAATTGTTGCATTTTTTGCTTGACATGATATTAAAAAAAGGTTATAATTTTATATCGTGCTACAGTGAGAAAATGTGGAATCGTGTAAGAGGGGGCGAAATAGGGTGGTTTAAATGGTATTAAGAGCAATTCCCAGCGCAAGAGGAATTCCTTCAAAAGTTATTTACAACTTGGGCATCAGTCAACCTAAGCTCTCTTATTGGATAAAAATAGGACTGGTATCGCCATCAATACGAAAAGGGAAGAAAGGAGATTCCATAACTTCAACAGCCTTATGGAGTTTCTCAGATTTACTAAAAATAAAAACGATTTGGCATTTGCGAGAAAAAAGATTATCTCTTCAGAGGATGCGGAAAGTCGTTGAATGGTTGGAAGATAACGATTGCTCTATAGATAGTACCGAACTTGTTACTGATGGAAATAATGTCTTTGCTCGATTAGATGGTAGTGTTATTGAGATTCTTGAAAAAACTGGCCAATATCTTATCTTGGATTGGAGTAATATTGTCAGTTTATGCAAGAGAATATTTGACGATAATTTTGTGAACATAGATCAAAACCCATGAATTCAACAAGCTACTCCAGCTAAAACTTTTACCAGTTCTTTTAGGCATAAATAGCGATGAATGATTCAGATCTTGATAAAATTGATAAAAACATTGATACAGCACTTAGACGTAACACATTTTATGAGTTTGCTGCTATCATATGTATTTCGATATTTTTTACGGTAGGCATAATTTCATGTGTTTTATCCTTCACATACAATCACGCTGTGGTGAAAGTTATTACCACAGTTGCGCAAGTTGTTGTCTATTGGGCAGTCAGGGAATTGCTAAAAATTCGTAAATTGAATCTTTGCATAGGTATCATTCCCACCCTTGCTATTGCAGGATTGTCCGAGGATAAAAAAAATTAAGTAATTCAACAATTAGTGAATTACTTAATGGAAAGGGAATAGAGAATGTTTTATAAATTTGCCAAACGCCAATCAAAGAAAACCCTGTCAGAGATTGTCAAATTATTGAAAAATGAACAGGAGGTGAAAAAACATAAGGAGGAGATTTTTCAAGATGTCAAAAACTTCTGCCTTAGTAAACTAAGTCAGAAAACAGGAATATCAATTAATGAGTTACACGACGAAGAAACACTGCAACAAATCAGGAAAGACATTGAAAGTAAGCCTGTAAAAGCCACAAGAACTACCATAGGCGGACATTATAGCCCATTAAGCCCACGAAAAATCATTAATCTCTATGAAGTAAAAAAAAGGAGCGAAAGGGTAGGGAAATGGTTACGGGCTCATTAATAGGGGATTGTATGTGTGAAAAATTTAAAGGTATTGAAGTTGATATTTTAGAAAGAATGATAGACTTGCTTAGAGAACGATACTCTGCCGCCAGTGTTGCTTTAACATTTCTGGAGGTTATGACACAGGAATATGATATAGTTGGTCTAGCGAATCAAAGAGACGTTCTAAGTCACTTTGCTAGCATTTGTGCCCCGTCCAAAGCAAGACGAGAGCGCGAAGAAAATCTTGCAAATGCGGAAGAGCATCTACGTCGTGCGATTGTTGAACCATACCAAACCGCTGTAGAAGTTAGACTTGACCGTTTTATTAGTGAGTATGATTTCTATGACAGAAAATTAGTTAAAAAAGAAAAATCCGTCAAACTGGACAAAATAGTCAATCATGATTACATTAGAGAAGAAATAGAAACAATAAAAGAACTTCTTAAAGAAGGGCGTGATAAAAAGAATTGTAACATTTGGGACACCAAATGGGAAGAAGCAGTCAGATGTTTTACTATAGCATACGAAAAAATCGTAAAGTTGGATAATCTGTTAGCCTCCTATAGAAGACAACACTACTATGTTGCGTCATCAAAAAAATGGTGGATAATAGGTTGCCTTATGGGAGCAGGCATCATTATAGCCACGCTGGTTACCATTTTCTATGGTGGTTAGTATTCACTCCCATTAAAACACACTCCACACCAAAGAAAAGAACCCCAATAATTTCAACCCTGCCGCGAGTACCAATACCAAAATTATCTTTGAAAATAGTGCGCTTGAGACGCGCTTGTTCAGAAATACACCAACAATCACGCCCACCAAAATCATTGGAATCAACATCGCATCGTATTTCAAACTGTCAGCAGTGAACATTTTCAAGTAGACGTAGGGAAAAAGTTTGCTGGTATTTATCAGAAAGTAGATGGCAGTTGTCGTGCCAACGTAGGTTTGATTGCGCAGCTTTTGCGGCAGCAAATACATGGAGGTTATCACTCCGCCGATGTGCGCCAACGTCGATATTGTGCCTGTCGCAGTGCCAGCTACCATTCCGTGCCAGTATTTAGCCTTGAAAACGGAATCCTTGCGGGCGATGTACGAACGAAAAAACTGTACAAGGGCAAATGCGCAGGCTATTACTCCAATGGCTTTCTTCAGGTAAAAATCGGTCATAACGCCCAGGAGTACACTGCCTATCAGTATGCCAACGAGCGCGCCCGGCAACAACCCAAGCACATTGCGTTTGTCCCATTTTCCCCAGTAGTGAAACAACGAAAAAATATCGGTGGCGAGTAACAACGGCAACATCAACCCAACTGCTTCTTTGGCTGGCATAATCTGTGCCAAAAGTGGGGTAACTATCAGCCCCGTCCCGCCGCCGAAACCTGCTTTTGTAACGCCCATCATCAAGGCGCAGAAGTATAAAATTATGTATTCAAAATATCCCATGAATATTCTCCAGCAATTCTCAAATATCAGTGTGGGCTGAAAATCTGTGGCTCTATAGTTATTTTTCCGGTATTTTCCCCATAAAATTCGTAAACCCTAAATGGTCAAGATTTGCGTTTATCTCAAATCTTACAAAGTTTGAATATTCCTCGTGGCGTCCAGAGGTAACAAATTCGTTATCAAGGTAAACTTTATAAAGGTTACCCTCTTTGACAAGTTTGAATGGATTTGAACCTCCGCTGATGGTGTAAGAGCGCGGGCTTTCCTCCGGTCCATCGGCTAATGTAACGCCCAGTCTAAACATCCCCAGTTCGCTTACATTGACTTTCAACTCCTGTCCTTGCGAGTCAATCAGTTTTAGCGTATAGCTGCCGATTAGTTGAATCTTGATTGTTTCAAATCCGAACTCGAAGTTTTGGGGAAAGTTTACATTGCGTTTAATTGTGCGTTCGCCCGTCTCCTGAGAAAACAGATAACGCCGCCTATCTTCGCTGACCAATACCATAACCTTCTCACCCCAACCTTTGACGGAGTCGCCGTCGGCATACTTAGAAAAATCCTCCTCGAAAAAGATACCGTCTTCAGTCTGAATGGTGGGAGGGGGCGGTATATTTGTCTCGTCCGTTTTTCCTGAAGTTCCTGTAGGTTTTTGGATTCTGCCCGTGTCCTTTTGAGGAGATGGTGGGATGCTTGCGATATCTTGCCTGCTGACACGGATGTTCTCAGGTTCTTTAAGGGTTGTATGTGCGGAAGTGATGATGGTGGCTGTTTTCGCATCTACCAGTCTGATTGTGACATCAAGTGTGCCGTTCAATTTCCACACGGTGCCGATTAGTATGGCATCGGCGTCTATGGCTTGCCCAACCTTTTGAGCGGAATCTGGTGCCAGTATATCCGTTATGTTCAGCCCAAGTTCGAGCAAACTCTTCTCAAGCTGGCTTCGCGCTATTATTTGGAATTTTCGCTCCTGACTGAGTTTGGTAATTAGCATCTCAGATAACAAGAATCCCCAGACGGTTTTATAATCGCCCCTTGCGGTTAGCTCGGCTACGGCTACCTTTTTCTTCGTCACTTTCGAGAATGCGACATCGTTCTCGTTAATTTGCACGTTCTCTTCTGCTTTTATCACAGTTGCGATTGACATCTTTTGCCGTATGCTTTTGACTTTTATCTCTCCCACCTGGGTTTCTACCTTTCCCAAGACTTCATTCGTACTCGGGTCAATTATTTCCTCGCCTTGCCGCACTACCTCGAACTCCATGTCTGGAACAATGCCGTCTTCATCCCCCAAATTCAGATATACGTTATTTGCTGCTACCTTTAAAACACGGCACTCTTTCACCGCAAAGAAATCTTTCAACTGACTAAAAAGCCTGTCTGTCGCGTCTGCAATCGGGTCAAGCATTTCGCCTTCTTGCTGCGCGTATCCCAAAGGTATAACGATTAAACATAAAATCGCTGTTATTGTCAAAATTCTGAGTTTCATGTTAAACTCCTTTCTGCTGTGTACTAGAAACCGAGTTTTTGCCAAAAACTCGGTTTCTAACCCATTTTTGTATTGAGTATCGCTTTATGAGGGATAGCGCGAATTTGTCCATATTCAGAAAATTCCCCTTCAAGATTCTCAAGGTGCGCTATGGTGTTTTTCAACTCTTCGACATCTATCTCTTTGTATCCAGAAATCTGTTCATCTTTGTCAACACAAGCAAGTTGTCCACTTGTTTCTTTGACCAAAAAGACGTACGAAGTAAACTGATGCGGGGATGTCCGCGCTTTGTATTGTACGATAGCGACAAATTTGATTATCTGGACTTTCAGGCTTGTTTCTTCGTAGATTTCCCGATGCAGTGCATTCTCAATACTCTCACCGGTTTCTATCCCGCCACTCGGTAAGCGATATGTCCCTTCTGGATAAAACGGTTTGGTTATCAAAATCAATTTACCATTTGGTCTGACTATAGCACTGACAACTTCAGCCTCGCGCTTGCTTTTCGCCGGGTCAAACAGCCCCGTCTCCGGACTGGGTAAATGCGCATTCATCACTTCAGGTTGTCCATAGGCATCTGCTAAACGCTCTATCTCACTCTCCAAATCTTTTTTAGTTCCCATGCTTTCCTTCCCTTATTGCTCTTTACTTTTTACTGATTATGTCTTCTGCGGTTTCTTTTTTGCAGCGGGAAACAGTATGTTATTCAAAATCAATCTATATCCGGGCGAATCCTTATGTAGGTCAAGATTGGTAGGCGCAACGCCCTCTCCCACCGTATGTCGATAATCCTCCGGATCATGTCCGCCAAAAAAAGTAAACGTCCCCTTGCCCAATTTGCCGTGAATGTACTTTGCATATTTGCTGCCTTCGATATCTCCCAAAATTGTAATGGTTTTCTTTACCGTTTCTTTGTTAAAAGAGGTAGTTTGACCGAGAAATCCCCTAACTTTTGGAACGTGGTTTTGCGTCAACATCGTTGGAATTTGGTCGTGTTTGGCGGCAAATTCAAACAATATAAAATCTTCTGTACCTGTCAACGGGTTCATTTCAGGTTTTGGGTTGTCGATGTTTGAATATTCATAGATATTGGGGTTGGTTTCCAGGACGAAATTTTTAAAAGCGAATGTCCGTTTGAAATCCAACTTTGAGTGATAATTTTGGTCAATTGGCGTACCGTCCAATTCCGGAGAGACTATGTCAACCTTTCCGCCTCTTGTTGACAGAGCGATATCCAGAGTTTCAGGCGCAGAACACATAGCAAACACAAACCCACCGTTGACGACATAATCCTGAGTAGCTTGAGCGACAGCGGCTTTGTGTTGTGGCACTGTCGTATAACCAGCTTCGCGCGCTGCCTTCTCGAACAAACGCGCTCTTTGCTGATACCATGTAGCGTGCTTGTACACTCCATGGAACTTGCCGTGTTGTCCTGTAAAATCTTCATGGTGCAAATGCAGCCAGTCGTATCCTGCCGTCTCTAAATCTCCGCGCAGAACCTCTTTATCCCACAATTCGTCGTAGGGAATCTCCGCATACTTCAATGCCAGCTTTACTGCGTCATCCCATGGATCTTTATAAGGACTGTCTTCATAAGGTGCGTAAACGGCTATCTTTGGTGCCTTCTCCAACAATACCGTATCCATATTGCTATCTTCTATAATCTGCTTTATGCTGGCTAATTGACCGTCCGATACCGACTCGAAATGTATACCCATCGCAAGGGCGCTGTTGCGTACATCCTGTCTGTCTACCAATAAAAAGGAACCGCCCCGGTAGTTCAATAACCATTCGGCGCGGTATTCACGAGGTTCCTGCAACGTCCAGTAAGTCAACCCATAAGCCCTTAAATGATTCGTCTGTTTTTTATCCATCGGAATCAAGAGCCACTGACAAAAAGCTGATGAAGCGAATATCAATATCAATGCTGCTATAATTGATGTTCTCACTAATGTTTTCATCCTAAATTGTTCCCCTCCTGTTTGCGAACTACCCAAAACAGTTTACACAGTTATTATACAACTCAGACAGATATTTATCAAGGTAATTTTTTTTGATGTTGACAACACATATTTCTTTGATATATAATAAGCGAAAGATTGCATCGTCACCCAATGTCGTTTGAAAATCTATATGTTTGCACAAGGAGAGAATATGACAACTGATTTATCATCCGAACTTGTTGAACGTTTAAGTTCTATGATAAAGGACAAGGTAGATTGCC
>CAZRLY010000024.1:0-29973 GCA_964601015.1 uncultured bacterium | reverse complement strand
ACACTGGGAAAAGTAATCCCTTGGAAAGTCTCTAAAACTTCTGGAACAAACCACTAAGTCATTGCACTCAAAATGAGGGATAGTTTACTTTGCCTGAAATTCATTTTTGAGATAGCATACAGTTTTACCCGCTGGAGGATAAAAATAATCTTGCCTTTTTTCCGGAGAAAATGTAGGAAGTGTGAAAAGTGAGGATGTTTTTCACCTTGATTTCAGTAACGTCCGGTTAAAAAATTGCATCTGTCGTAAGTAATCAAGAAGAATGGAAAACGGAGTAGCAAGCTTTGGGAAAGGTACAAATTACGCAGGCTAATTCTATTAAATGATGAACTAAATGTTTGGTCAAAGTTACTTAGCTTGCGTCCTATTGCTCCTAAAAAGCCTGCTAATCCATAGTGCAAAATCCTAACCGGACATCACTGCCTTGATTTAAGAGAATCAATCAGTTTTGCCCTTCCTAAAGCGTAAATATTGGCATCTGTAGAGCGGCTTACTCGTTTAGCTCGAAGAACTTGTTGAAGCCTTTCTCTTTCAGCCCGTCTTTTAGTTTCTTGTCTCCTGTCCATAAGAGCCCGTTCAATTCCAGTGTCAATGCTATATGTGGTGTTTCATCAATGTCTTTGCAAAGTCCGCGGGCTTCAAACCATTGCTCTTCCGTAATCAAATCTTCTTTAAAGATGTTCAGTCTCTTTACAAGGGTGTAGTAAAACTTTACAACATCATCTTCAGGAAGCTGACTAAGCCTGACAATCCTTTCTTTGTGCTTGAATAATTCAACAAGCGCCAATTCACAGATGAAAAAACTGTACTCAGGCTTCAACAGTTCTTCTATAAACTTCGAACCACTACTCAGAAGTGCTGAGAAAAGAATGTTCGTGTCTATTATGACGGGTTTGCCTTCTGACAACTATCCCTCCTCTAATCTATTGCGTATGTTCTTCCATACATTTTGATCGATTTCCTTCGCCAGCGTAGTTGCTTGCTCCTCAGTCAGTTTGCTACTTTTCCTGATTGATTCAAGGCAAATATAATCTAAGAATCTTGAAAGTTCATCCTTATCCACTAAGTCCCTATTGAGTCGAATAACAATATCTTTACCTTCTAGTCCTATTCTATACATCTCACTACACCTCGAAGTCTGGATCATAAACTTTAATATTGAAAATTACCTAAAACACTATATTCTATTCGCAACGCACCCAATTATACAACACCAGTGTTGTATTTGCAAAAGAAAAAATGGATTTAAACTGCGACAGGATAATCTCCACAAATTTTCCACATAATCTCAATTTTTGGCGATTTTTTCTTGACAAAAATATCAGCAGACTGTACAATTAATAGGTAATCAGCTTCCGATTGCCTATTAATTAATTTTGTCCGAATCAGAAAGATGCCGACTTACTACCACCCTACGAAACATTGGGTGCTATTACAGGATTATGTAGAAGAAGAGAAAAGCCCTGATGAAATTATAAACATGAGCTATGATGAAAACGTCGTAAGAAGAGTAACTTGAATGGTGGACCAAAACGAATACAAACGCAGATAGGGGCCACCTGGAATTAAGATAACACCTAAAGCGTTCGGACAGGATAGAAGGTTACTTAGACCAAATAAATAAACTAATCCTTTCCCGCTATAAACACCAGGAGGAAATACAGATGACTCCAAACGAAGTCATAGCCTTTACCGAAGAAAAGTCCGTAAAAATCGTTGATTTAAAATTTATTGATTTGCCGGGCATCTGGCAGCACTTTTCAATACCCGTTAGTAGGTTGACGGAAGAGCTTTTTGAAGAAGGCATCGGGTTTGACGGTTCGAGCATCAGGGGGTTTCAGAAGATACAGGAGAGCGATATGCTGCTCTTTCCTGACCCAAATACGGCGATAATTGACCCGGCTTGTAATATTCCTACCGTGAGTATGGTATGCAATGTAAAGGACCCAATTACCCTGGAATACTATACGCGTGACGTGCGGCATATCGCGCAAAAAGCCGAGGCGTACTTGAAGTCCACGGGGATTGCGGACACAAGCTATTGGGGCCCGGAAGCAGAATTTTATCTCTTCAATGATATTCGATACGACCAAAATCAGCATTCGGGATACTACTTCATAGATTCTAAGGAAGGTATCTGGAACAGCGGCAAAGAAGAGAACCCGAATTTAGGATACAAGCCGCGATGGAAGGAAGGATATTTTCCCGTGCCACCTACCGATAGTTTGCAGGACATACGCTCTGAGATGGTTCTGACGATGATAGAAGCGGGAATTGACGTAGAACTCCATCACCATGAAGTGGCTACGGCGGGACAGAACGAGATAGACATGCGTTTTGGGGAACTAACAAGCATGGGTGATAAAGTTATGTTATACAAATACATTATCAAGAACGTGGCGAAAGCTCACAATATGACCGCGACGTTCATGCCGAAACCACTCTTCCAAGACAACGGTTCGGGCATGCACGTACACCAGAGCTTGTGGAAAGATGAAAAGAACATCTTTTTTGACCCGCAGGGGTATGCGCTGTTAAGCGAGACGGCGATGTATTACATCGGCGGGCTTCTTGAGCATGCAGATGCCCTCTGCGCTATCATTGCCCCCACAACAAACTCCTACAAAAGGCTTGTGCCCGGATATGAAGCGCCCGTCAATTTGGCGTATTCGCAAGGGAACAGAAGCGCATGCGTACGGATACCCGTCTACTCGAAGTCAGAGAAATCCAAGCGCATTGAGTTCCGTCCGCCGGACCCATCGTGCAACCCGTATTTAACTTTCGCCGCGCTGTTAATGGCTGGACTGGATGGCATCCAGAACAAAATCCACCCAGGCGAACCGTTGGATAAGGACTTGTACGATTTGGAACCGGAAGAAGCGGCGGATATAAAATCTACTCCCGCTTCCCTTGCAGAATCCTTAGACGCTTTGGAAGTTGACCACGACTTTCTGCTCAAAGGGGATGTCTTCACAGAGGATGTCATAGAGATGTGGATAAACTACAAACGCGAACACGAGGTGGATGCTATCAGACTGCGCCCGCATCCGTATGAGTTTTATCTGTACTATGACATTTAAGTGATAAGTGATGAGTGATGAGTGATTTACCTATCACTTATCACTCATCATAATACCTACTATTCTGTTACACTTGTATTGACGGATTGTAGGACGAAATGGCATTTCGTCAATTAACACTCGGAGAGAAAAAACATCTCAACCGGAAATGGTCGATTTGCCAAATCGCCCTACAATTTTTCCACCTGTCAAACCAAAAGTAACAGAGTACTACTGCTCTTTTGTCTTGAATAACGGTTACACCTATTCAAGACAGAGACAGTTGATTTAGTTTTGAACGAGCCTCGCTGGATTTAGCCGCTCAGTCTGGATTGCTAAATCCAGACAGGGAGCGGCGGTAGACAGATGCTCTGAGTGGATTGCTAAATCCACGATATGTTATTCACAATTAAGTCAACAAAGCACTACTACTGAATTTCTACCTACATGGGCAAGGAAAGTAGATGATGATGATGAAAAAGAAGGATAGATGCCTCCTTTTGAGCCTTTTTTTAGGTGACTTTAATGAAAGATATTGAGCCATACATTATAGCATTCTGCTGTCATAACTCTCTTTACACTCATGAAGATACGGAAACAACTGTAGGTGCGGGAGATGCGTCTGATAAACCGACCGGTCTTTCTCCGGCTAATGCGGAAAGGATACAGTATCCGTCGAATATCAAAGTTATCGAGATGCCCTGCGGTGGGAAGACGGAAGTGTTATATCTGATGAAAGCATTTGAATCAGGCGCGGACGGGGTATGCGTCATCACCTGTCCAGAGGACAAATGCCATTTTCTGGAAGGCAACCTGCGGGCAAAAGGACGAGTAAAATATGCCAGCAAGTTGCTAAATGAAATTGGGATTGAAAGCGATAGACTTCAGATTTATCAACTGCCGACTCCGAATGAATTTACGCAGGTTATAGACGAGATGGTTGAGAAGATAAAGCGCATAGGCGAAAGTCCGAAGTAGAACATGCTACCTAGCTTGTTCTGTTTACATAGGAGAGAAAGATGCCGAAAAAATATCACATCGAAACTAAACCGACTCTACCAAGATTCACGCCCATCGGCAAATACGGAATCGTCGATTGGAAAGAGGACTGCTTAGGTTGTAGGAACTGCGTCAAAAAGAGGGCGTGCATCTACGACAATTATAGAGAGGAATTCTCTTTTATTCAAAGGATACAATCCGTCGAATACTTCTATCGTTGCAAAAACTGCTTGCGTTGCGTACAAGGGTGTACCAAAGGGATACTTGCCAGCGCGGTCAATCCTGAATATCTCCGACTGGGCGATTCTTATTGGACGCCAGAGATGGTTGAAAGCACGTGGTATCAAGCGGAGACGGGGAAAATTCCCGTATCTGGGGCGGGCTATCGCGGTCGTTTTTCCGGGGAGGGATTCGATGCTATGTGGACGGATATGTCAGAAATTGTCCGTCCCACTCGCGACGGCATCCACGGAAGAGAATACATCAGCACTGCTGTTGATATAGGACGAAAGTTGCCATATCTGACTTTTGATGAGAATAAATCATTAGTATCCAATGTGCCTCCGCTCATTTCAATTCCTGTCCCGATAATCTTTAATACGTTGCCCTTTGGCGATGTGAGTGAGAAGGTATATTTATCCATGCTGAAGGCGGCATCGGAATTGGGAACCATCATGATAATCGAAATCCCCCCTACCCCCCTTTGGGAAAGGGGGGTAGGGGGGATTTCCGACGCGCTGTCGCCATACATAAAAAATTTGATGCCGCTTATAGATACAGAATCTTTCGACGAATATCAAGAGATAATCAGGAACGTCAGGATAGCAGAATTCATCTACACCGATGATGTGATGGAATATGTTCAGCGCGCAAAGGGAATCAACGAAGAGATTATCATCTCAATAAAACTCCCGCTCTCCAAAGAAGCCGATTCCATCGTCGAAGGACTGGCTCTTTCCGGGGCGGAGGTTATCCACTTATACGCTGACAATCACGGCAATGAATTGAATGGCTCACATCCACGTTTCATAAAAGATGCAATACGCAGCATCCACTTGCGTTTGGTTGAAAGAGAAATTCGGGATGCTGTCACACTCATTGCCAGCGGAGGCATCGCGCTTGCGGAACATTTAGCGAAAATCATCATCTGCGGCGCGGATTTAGTAGCCGTTGACGTTCCGATTTTGGTAGCTTTGGAGTGCAGGCTGTGTGGAAATTGTACGAAAGGTTTGCCCTGTCCAGTGGAAATTCACGCTGTAGAGACAGAATACGCCGTCAATAGGATTACCAATCTCATCGGAGCACTACATAGCCAGTTGCTTGAGGTTTTAGGCGCTATGGGGTTACGGGAAGTGAGGAGGCTGCGCGGGGAGGTAGGCAGGGCGATGTTTGTTGAGGATTTGGAGAGAGAAACTTTTGGACAAATTTTTGGCAACAGCAGCCACAGATAGCTACGGATAGAAATCTGTGAAAATCTGTGTTAATCTGTGGCTAAAGAAAAAATCAACGAAAATGGATACGAAAAACAAAGTGGAAATAAAAGAAACACCATCTCGCTTCAGAAACAGAATCGGCAAATACAAAATCAGAAGAAGCCCAAAATGCCATAACTGTGGCAAGTGCGCAGAATTATGTCCCTACGGCGTACACGTAAAACACAAAGGGTTCGGTTATGTATCCCGTCCGAAAGACTACGGATGTATCGGATTCGCCTGTCAACAAAGCGATTCCTACTGTGTTAGCAACTGCCCGCAAAAGGCTTTATCTTTGGGCATTAATCAGGTTTACGAGACGCTCGGCGATTACCGGTGGACAGCAGATTTAATTTTGAGTACATGGGCGCAAGCAGAAACGGGAGATATTCCCCACGTCAATTTGGAATACAGGACGGGAAATTCAGGCGGTGGGTTTGATAAACTCTTCTTCAATTTTCCTGAAGAGACGGAAAGTGAGATTGCCGAAACGGATATTTCCACCAGCATCGAATTGAACAGGAGAGATAGCGTACGCCCGAATATCACCATAGATATCCCCATTTATGGAGGTGGCATGTCCTTCGGTTCGGTCAGTCTACCCACCATTTTGGCACGCGCAAAAGCGGCTATGGCGTGGAATACCTTCACCTGCACCGGCGAAGGCGGCTATCCAGAGGAGTTAGCTCCTTACGATAATAACGTCATCACGCAAGTAGCCACTGGATTATTTGGAGTGAGAGAAGAAACCATACAGCGGGTGCGAATAGTGGAGTTCAAATATGCTCAGGGTGCGAAACCAGGATTAGGAGGCCATCTTTTAGGGGATAAAGTCACGGAAAGTGTAGCGCGCATGCGGGCAGCGGTGGCGGGGAGTGCGCTGTTCTCGCCGTTTCCCTTCCACAGTGTCTATTCTGTAGAAGACCACAAAAAACACGTAGATTGGATAAAAGAGGTTAATCCAGGGGCTTTAGTATCCGTAAAAGTTTCCACGCCCACAGACGTAGACATGGTAGCCGTGGGCAGCTATCACGCCGGCGCGCATATCATCCATTTAGACGGCAGTTACGGAGGTACGGGCGCAGCCCCCGACATCGCCAAAAAGAACATCGCCATGCCAATAGAATACGCCATCCCCAAAGTACACAGATTTCTTTTAGAAGAGGGCATCCGGGATGAGATGGTGCTGATAGCCAGCGGCGGCATCAGGACTGCTTACGACGTAGCTAAGGCGATAGCTCTGGGTGCCGACGGCTGCGTAATCGGCACCGCTGATTTGGTAGCTTTAGAGTGCATACGTTGCGGAAACTGCGAAAGCGGCAGAGGGTGTGCCAGAGGCATCGCCACAACTGACCAAGAATTGTCAAAGATGATAGATGCTGACTGGGGCGCTCAACGCATCATCAACTTGTATGCGTCATGGAGGAAACAACTTGTTTACATCCTCAAGCGTTTTGGCATGAGCAACATAAACGAATTGAGAGGAAGAACTGATTGTTTAATTCATGAGGATTACATCAGAACCATTAAAAGAGAGAAAACGAGAAAACGGGACAGGGCTACATGGGCAGGAATCGGGACCAAAAAAGAGAACGGGGGAACCCCTCATGCGCATCAACTTAACGGAGCGAACGCCGGTTGAGTAGGTTCGGAGCGAAGTGACTTGGGTTGAGTAGCGACTGAAAGGAGCGTGTCGAAACCAAACCGTATCGAAACCAAGTGAGCAGTGGCAGTATGCTTAAATGCCCGTCAACATGCCGGTAGGCACTTGTTGTCCGGCTTTCCGGCTTTCGTTTTGGGCGCAGTTGAGAGTTGCTTTCTAATGAATATTGATGCAATTAAGACTCAATTCTCCGTTGCAGCCGAAACAAAGGCTTTCTGATGCCGAATGCAAGTGGGATTCTGATACATTATGTGATTACCGAATTAAGTTTTGAAACGCAAAGAAAAGGGGCAGGGGGGATTCGGGGAGAAAGAAATCTGTTTCCCCCCAAAATAGAGATGAAAAGAGGGGAATAACAAATGGTACAAAAGATTATAAACTCAAGAAGGGAACTACTCGCTCCCCTGCCAACATTTCCGCCCGTTAAAGGAGAAGAAGAAGGCGGCTGTGGTGTTACTGGTTTCGCCTGCAACATTCCAGTCAGAGGACAACACATATTCGAGCCGTCCGTGCAGATGCACAACCGCGGCAATGGCAAAGGCGGCGGGATTGCAGCAGTGGGGTTGTCCGCAGAGGATGTGGGGGTTTCGCAACAAATTCTGGAAGAGGACTATCTGATTCAGATTGCACTAATTGACCCGACGGTACGCAAGGAAGTAGAAGAGACTTGCATCAGCCCGTTTTTGCGCGTGGACAAATCGGAGAAGGTTGCATCTGTAGAAGATTATCGTGATGTTGAGGGTTTGGAAACAAAACCGCCCGACGTCTGGCGGTATTTCGTGCGCGTCAAAGACGACATACTCAAACATTTCATCGAAGAACACCAACTCCAAAATATGGAGGAGCGCAAGGCAGAGGATGAGTTTATCTACCAGAATACCTTCAGACTCAACACCAAATTCTACGCGTCGCTTGGTGAAAAAAAGGCGTTTGTGTTGTCGCACGGCAGAAATATGCTAATCTTCAAGATTGTCGGGTATGCTGAACACATAGTGAAATATTACCAACTGGAGGATTTTTTAGCGCATGTGTGGGTAGCACACCAACGTTATCCCACGAAGGGGCGAGTATGGCATCCCGGCGGCGCACACCCGTTTATCGGGCTGAATGCTGCGTTAGTACACAACGGAGATTTCGCCAACTACTATTCTGTGGCAGAATACCTCAGACAACGAAATATCTACCCGCTCTTCCTGACTGACACTGAAATTTCGGCACAGCTTTTTGACCTGTTGAGCCGCGTCTACCAATACCCACTGGAATACATAATCGAAGCATTAGCACCCACTACTGAGCGGGATTTTGACCTGTTGCCGCCTGAAAAACAAAACACCTATCGAAGTATCCAGTCGATACATACATGCGGCTCACCAGACGGCCCGTGGTTTTTCATCATCGCCAGAAACGACGCTTACGAAAATCAATTCCAACTTCTGGGCGTCACAGATACTTCAATGTTACGTCCGCAGGTATTCGCACTTCAGGAAAACGAGGATGTGCAAATCGGTTTAGTCTGCTCTGAGAAGCAAGCTATCGACGCCACTCTAAAGAGCCTTGCTCAAGAGGATAAACGCTTTTGTCCGATAGCCGACAAATACTGGAGTGTGCGCGGCGGAAGCCATACTGACGGAGGCGCATTCCTCTTCAACATTGAGGATGCCAACGGAGAAGAACGAAAATCTAACAGTCCAAACAAAAAACGGCTCATCTGCACTGACAAATTCGGCAACATCGTAAAAATAAACAACCATCAAAAACACTGCGACATGGCAGTGCCAATCTCTGCACCCACAGCGGCAAATCCGATTAAAGTACGGCTAAACAGCCTCGTCAAAAGTGGCGCGGCAGTCTCTCTATTTCAATACATCAAAGACAACATCGCCTCCTGGGATTATGGTACGGTGCGATATAGCATGGAGTATCTTGGCAAACTTGCTCAAGAAAATGACCAGAACAAGGCGACGATAATAGAGTCGTTGACACTGCTTAACGACAGACGCTACGATACAGGCGCAAAGAAGAGAAGTTCGCTCACCAATATCATCATAACAACCCTTTACGAAATCTTCTCTTCTGTGTTCCCACTAAGCGAAATACCCCAAAGCCGTTACTGTTTCATCGACTGGGATGCTAAAGACACACTCAGAAAACCAGATGAAGGCGAGGAAATACTCGTCATCAACGCTAACGAATTTCCGCCAGAAGGAGACGATTGCGATGCCCGATTGATATGCGACGCATACTCACTTGGCTGGAAGAGATTTATCGCATACGGTTACAAAGGACAAAGGTTCTGTGGATGCGGGCTGGGAGCGGATACTAAAGGCGTTCGCATTGACGTTTACGGCAGTTCCGGAGATTATCTCGCATCGGGCATTGATGGGCTGGATATCCGCGTACACGGCAATTCGCAAGACCAATTGGGACAAATCATGAAGAGCGGCAAGCTCGTCGTCTACGGTGATGTGGGACAAACTTTCATGTACGGAGCGAAGGGGGGGGAAGTATACGTCCTTGGCAACGCAGCCGGACGCCCGTTAATCAACGCGGTCGGCAAGCCGAGAGTTGTTATCAACGGCACATGCCTCGACTACCTCGCTGAATCCTTCATGGCGGGTGAGCCACTTGCCGGCGGTGGTTTTGTCATCCTGAACGGCATCTCCTTCGATGAAAACGGGAATGTCAAAGAACAACCCACCCCTTACCCAGGAAGCAACCTATTTTCGTTAGCATCCGGCGGAGCAATCTACGTGCGCGACCCAAATAATCAGCTCGCAGAAGAACAGTTGAACGGCGGTTTCTTAGCCCCGCTCACGGACGAAGATTGGAATTTGATTCTGCCATATTTGCGAGAAAATGAGCGGCTATTTGGCATCAGCGTCGAAAATGACCTGTTGACGGTTGATGGTGTCAAAAGACACCCCAAAAAGATATATCGAAAAGTCAGAGCGATAAAACTTGCTGTTCTGACAGGAATAATCCCCAAATAATTCCCTCGACAAATGGATAAAAATTTGTTATATACGGAGCGCGAATCAGATTTGCGGATTTGCAATATTGGTTTGTTGAAAACACAAACAACAGCAAGGGGGGCTTCTGTCTCATCGCCTTCAGGATTTATAGTAAGTATACCTACCCTTACACCAGTCCCGTCTTGACATTCCCTCTCTATTGATTTCCCCAACTTTTCCCGGGCAAGTTGAGCATAGATACTAGTACACGTGCGCGCAAATTTTTGACCCATCTCTCGATTTAGGGGAGTAGGCGAGTAAAAGAGAGCATTGGAGCGTTGGAGCGTTGGAGCAAAAGAGAACATTGGAGCTTTTGCCCCATCTCCCCAATGCCCCAGCGCTCTTTATCGTCCACATATCCACTCAAACAAAGGGAGGTTAAGAACTTACGCCCACATGTACTAGGGCCAACTCCTGTTGGTGTCAAAACTTGTTCCGGGCTGGGCCAGTATAGCTTTTCATGAGTTATTTCAAGTAATCCTGACTGAGACATGTCTTTAAACATTTTTGCAGTGGTCAAATAGGTTGTTTTCTAGAATATTATGTTTTATTTTATCACAACAAAACAACAAAATCAAGAAAATAATTGAAAGAAGCAAAAAGACATTTGGCAACACGGACGTACTGGACGGAGAATATGTCATTCCCGGTTTCTCCGTCACTATTGCAGAAATCTTCCCGCCACTTCCAAATCGCATAGGTGCGAAATGTGTGCGATAACGCATTTCCTCTCCCGTTCTTTCTACTGTGGAGTTCCTATTACGCTGTTCAAGATTTCCAGAACAAGCTCATCATACGACATCCCAACTGCTTTAGCTTGAGCCGGTAGGTCACTTAACTCGGTCAAACCGGGTATCGTGTTGACATCGGTAACGTAAGCATTCCCCTCTTTATCAATGTGCATGTCCACTCTGGACATTCCGCGGCAGCCTAAAACTTTGTGCGCTTTGAGCGCGATATTCTTGACTTTCGTCGTCAGTTCTGTTGATAAACGAGCGGGTATTATGAACTCTGTCAAACCCTTCGTATATTTTGCCTCGTAGTCGTAAAACTCCTTTTTGGGAACTAACTCCAATACGGGCAAAGCACGAAGGTTCTTTCCTGTCCCCAGCAAGCCAACGGTAACTTCAGCGCCCTTAATGTATTTTTCAAAGAATATGTCCTTGAACTGTTTTTGCGTTTCGCGTGCGACTTCTTTTAGCTCATCGCTGTTCTTAACGATTGAAACACCGAGACTTGAGCCTTCGGAAGTCGGCTTCAGGACTATGGGCAACCCCAACAACTTTTCAGCCGCTTCGCATTGTCGCGCAATATCCTCTTCGGGTTCGTAATAGAATTCTGGCGTGGGAACGCCCGTCGTTACAAAAATTCGCTTGGACATAACCTTGTGCATAGCGAGCGCACTCGCTAACACACCGGAACCTGTATAAGGCAAGCTGAGAGATTCCAAAAAACCCTGAATTACACCATCTTCGCCGTAAGTGCCGTGTAGCGCGATAAATACTACATCTACCCCTTTCAGTTGCTCTGCCAAATCTTCATCCTTTGCATCTACGGGTACAATTTCCAATTCTTGGCGTCGCAATGACTCTACAACGCCCTTGCCTGAACGCAAAGAAACTTCTCTCTCACCAGACTTGCCACCCATCAAAACAGCGATTTGTTTTCCAACAAAATTTACTTTCAATTCGTATCTCCTTGTATAATATGTGTGTCAAAACAGATTTTTTCCTCTCACTTTTGTGGTTTCGGACTCTGGGCACCTGGGCTTTTGGCGCTGAGACGGAAAAACCCAAGAGCTATAAAATCAAAAATGGAAGGATGGAGGGCTGGAAGAACAAACGGGCTTTCAAGCGTCCATTCTTCCATCCTGTTATCGGCAGGAAGCAAGCAGATATGACGACATCTCTGAAATTGTAGCGCAAGCTCGAAGCGAAGCGGCTCTTGCTTGCGAATAAACTGGGGGGACGGTTTTAAAGATTGCTTGCTTTCTCTTCCAGCAATCTCAGGGTATCTTCTAATTTTTTGAGCTTATCGCCGTATTCTGCCCATTTTCCTGTGCGTTGTGCGGCTTGAGCTTCTTCGTACTGCTTGCGCGCCGATTCCGCAAGAGATTTTATAGTCTCAGAAGATAGCGTTGTTGGTTCAGGGGGTTCCAGTGTTTTCTCAGTTCGCTCAACAATAGCTGGAATGCCGCCAAACATCTGCATTAGCGCATCTTCAAGATTCTTTCCCATCACCACATCGGTTTTATATCCAATGATTACCCGCGAGAGTTTTGGGAGTGCCTCGCGCAATTCAGATTGGATGTAAATCGGTTCGACATAAAGGAGCGCCTCGTTCATTGGAATCACTAAGAGGTTACCTCGCAGTACCCTCGAACCAGCTTGGTCCCACAGTGTCAGTTGTTCAGAGATTTCCGCCTTTCTGCTTATCAGTTCTTCCACCTGCATCGGGCTGGGAATTGCTTTCGCGCCCTTGGGGAACCGGAATAAGAAAAGTTTGCCATACTGCCCTGATTCCATATCGCACCGAGCTGCTATCCATGCGCTCATAATCTTCTTGTTGTTCGCAGGCGTATAGGGCAATATCAGCAGAAACTCGGGGTTATCTTTATCAAGCAGCGTCAACACAACGTAGTACGGCTCGACAGGCTGAACATTGCCCGCACTTGTTGTGCTTACTCTCGGAGGTTGAAATCGGCTGAATCCGGTTGCTGGCGCTGGTGTACTTGTAGCAGGTGCCCGGTCAGTATTGTCGTATATCTCCTCGCCTATGCGCCAAACGTCCTCTTTGAGATAGAACGTATCCGGGCGTTTCATGTGGTAGTCCTGGTATTTGAGGGCTTGAATCATGAACATAGCCACCGGATACCTGAGATGTTTTTGTAAATCAGGTGGCATCTCTTCGGAACTTTTGAAAAGTTGCGGGAATATTTTTTGATAACATTTGGCGATAGGGTGGTTATCATTATCCATGATATAGTAATCCATTTTACCATCATAGGCATCAATGACAACCTTAACTGAATTTCGGATGTAGTTGCCCCAGGGTTGTCCGCGTCTGGCGACTCCTCTGCTTGCACGTCGCCCGCGTGCCGCCGCTACAATTCTCCTGGAAACATCCTCCATCCGTTCGGAATACGGATACAGGTGCGTTGTCGTGTAGGCATCCAGAATCCAATACAATCTGCCCTCGGAAAGCACCAAATATGGGTCCGAATCATATTTGAGGAAGGGTGCCACTGTGTTAGCTCGTTCGAGGATTGTACGCTTGTATAGAATTCTGCTGCCCTTAGTTATGTAACCTGAAAGCAGAATGTTATAACTTTTGAATTCCCAGGCGTAGACGAGTTTTCTTATGAAAGAGGAAACACCAACTCCGCCCTCGCCATCATAGGTATACTTTGCGTAATCCTCTCCTTCCTCCGTTGTTGGGAAATCAAATTCTCGTTTTTCAGTATCGTCGGGGTTCACGACGACGTAATGTTTGGTCAGTTCTCCGTAGTAGATGCGCGGACCGGGTTCGTCTTTTAATTTCAACTCCTCCGGCCAATCCGGCGAATATTCAACGGGTATCTTGCCGATGTACATCTGCGGATTACCGTCTTCTGTAATCTCCTTGACCGGACTCATGGCAACTCCGTACCCGTGGGTATAGGAGAAGGTTCGATTTACCCAGGTTTTATAATTTTCCTGTAGGTTATCGTAATTCAACTCCCGTGCGGCGAGCATAACCTGTCTAATTTGGTCGTTCATTTTATACCGGTCAATGTCCACGTCCTTAAATTCATATTGCAGACGCAACTTCTCCACATCCCGGTAGATTCTGCGCAACGGACGCCAATCCCAAAGCCGAATGTTCTCCATCACAGGCACATTCTGTCTGACATTCTCCAACGTCAATTCCCCTGTTACTTCATATACCCTCTCTTCGACAGTTTCCTCATCAAGATTGTATGCTTTACGGGTAAAATCAACGTTTCGTTTGATGTATGGCCTTTCCAATTCAAGTTCGCTTGGCGTCACCTTGAACTGTTGTATGGCAGATGGATACATTCGTCCTATCATCCCGACAAGTATCAGCAGGACGAAGACTCCCGCCGCATAGCGAACCTTTCGCAGGAATATCGACACGAAAAAGACAACAGCGCAGATTATACACAAAAATAGCAATATCCATAGCACCGGCAGCCGCGCGCGTTCGTCAGCATAGCCTGCGCCGAATACTATGCCGCGCTGGGCATAGAGCAAATCGTACATCGCAAACCTGTAGCCCCACGCCTTAAATAAAAGTGCCAAACCTATCAGTGTGAAAAGATGGGCTTTTACTTTTACAGGCGGTTCAAATCTATTTTGGTCGCTGATGATAGCGCCGTGAAAGAAGTACATCGCCCCTGTAAATATAGTTAATAGGAGGAACAACCCGAACATCCAGCCGTAGATGTCTCGGAGAAATGGCATCTTAAAAACGTAGAATGCAATGTCATTATTGAAAATTGGGTCAAGTGTTCCGAAAGTCACCCCGCTTGACCTCATATACCGGAGGAGTACCTCCCAGCGAACGGTAGCTCCATAGCCCAGCACGATGCAAAGCCCTCCTAAAACCACCGCCAGAACGACGTAAAGGTATTTTCTGATGTCGAAATCAATCTCCCCGCCAATCGGGATGGCTTGCATAATGTTTGACTTGAACGACGGCGGCGCTATTTTTTTGATGATGTAGAGATTGCCGATAACGACAGCCAACAAAAATAGTGAGCAAATCACCCCCATTAGTATCTTCGTGAACAAAATTGTCTTGAATACTGAAGAATAACCGACGGCTTCACTAAACCATAGCCAGTCGGGGTAAATCGCTACAAATATCTTAAAAATAATCCCAATTCCTACAAAAATAGCTATAAGAATAATGAGATTTTTCAACCTTGAACTCATAATATACCTCCAAAGGTAATTTTGTGGGTAGTACACCCATAAGAACTATAACACACCCACCATGATGTGTCAAGAAAAATTATAAATTTTCTAAATTGTTAGGGTGTGATAACTGACAAGAACGAGGAGTGGTGTCGGAGTCCCAGATGGAATGAAAGGGGGAAACTCAAAGATGGTTATGTCCACGCAGACTTGCTGAAGCGGGCTGACCGACGGGATAGGGAATTCTCAAATAATATGTGATAGTACATTATTTTTTTCAAAAAAGTCTGTAATATTTTCCCGACTTTTGTTACTTTATAAGTAAACGATGTTTTCGCATTTTTCTCGGAGGGTAATAATGCCAGATGGAGAAATCGTCAAAAGAGTGTTAGCCGGTGATAGGGACGCGTTTTCATTGCTTGTCCGAAAATACCAGGCGATGGTACATGGTGTGCTGTTTAATGCTACCCGGAATACCGCTATAACAGAGGATTTGGCACAAGAAGTCTTTCTGGAAGCCTACAGTAAGCTAATAACGCTACGCGAACCGGCGAGATTTGGTGGGTGGTTGCGTTCAATTGCATACAATCAAGGGCGGAATTGGCATAATCGACAGAGGGGGCGTCTTTTACTTGTAGAAGACGAAGCTGAACTCAAAAATGAATTGGGCAGTCCAGCAGAACCGTCGAAGAGACTTGAGAACGAGGAAAGGTTGAAGGCTTTGCTATCAGTTCTCGACTCCCTTTCAGAATCAAATCGGCTTATCATCACGCTTAAATACCTCGAAGGCTTGTCCAATAATGAGATAGCCGAATTTCTTGAGATACCCGCTCCCACACTCAATGTGCGGATACATCGCGCTATCAATCAGTTGCGGGACAGAACGCTAAATGCTCTCACTCAAGGTTTCAAAGATGAACGTCTCGGGGATGATTTTGTCGAAAGCGTCCGTCAGCGTATAGCTGAGTACAAGCGGGTTGTGGGTGTAGGCGTGCATTTTTATTTTCCGCATGATGAGCGGCTTCCCAGCGAATGTCCCTGCGTTTCGCTTGCCGAGGCGCTGGCGCAACGATATGAAGGAACGTGTTATCACCTCCCCGACGGCAATCTGGTTATCCTCTACGGTTATCCAGAAACTCATGAGGATGATGCTGTCCGCGCCGCGCTTACCGCGGAAATGATTGTCGCAAAACCGCATCCAGATGGAAAAGTGGGCATCGCTATCAGCGCATGTCTGTCAATATCCCCGCCTTCAGAGAGTTCCAAGTATTCTCTTAGAAGTTCAGCGTCTCATTCACTCATGGCGCTAGCGTCCGCGGTGGAAGATGGAATTCTTGTCGATGAAACGGCGCAGTTTTTACTAAAGGAACACTATCAATTTGAACAGATTACTGTTCGCAGTCAGGCGCGAAATGAGATGATGGAAGAACTTAATCTTATGCACCCCATTTTGGCAGCGTCGTATTTGATGTGTTATTCGCAAAAACCCCTCGAAGAGGCTGTAGAAGGATTGAAGCTATTTATCCGAAATATAGACTCCCTGGATGAACACATCGAATATTGGGCTTATGCGCTTGAGAATATCAACGGGGAAAGATTGAAGCGGATGTTTAAAATCCTCATCGAGCGTCTTGTTAGCTTGCCGGGAGCGAAGCAGGCTGATAGCTTGTCGTGGGAGCAAGTTATCAACTTGCCAGCAGAGGATGCCGCTAATTTGCTGAAATTAGAACCAAGCGTCAGCATGTTAGAGGTAAAACGTACTTTGACATTGCTCAAGCTAACGCCGTGGCTTTTTGCCACATTGTATGAGCGCGAAAGTAGGGTATGCTGCCAGCTTGCCCGAGAGAGCAAAGAAACGGAGAAACACTTGGCGCGGCTCGGCATCATCGCCGAGCCATGCTGGGCCGTGCTTGGCCCCTTCGATGGAAACAATTTTGATGCCGATTTTGAAAGTCGCCTCCTCAAAGCCGTCTTCAACGTAGGTCGGGTATGGCCAAAGCCTACCCGACAAGAGGCGGCCGAACTCGCAGAATTCCCCTGGCGAGAAGCGAACGACAACCTGATAGACGGCTACATAGACTGCGTCAAAGTCATGAACTCCATCGACAAAGTCTACGGCTACGTGCTGACCGTCATCGACTCCCCGTCTGAACGCCCCATCCAGATTCGCCTCGGTTACGACGATTACGTAACCGTCTGGCTCAACGGCGAAAAACTGCTCGAAAGGACAGGCGGCAGCCCATGCATCTACGACGACATAGCCATCGACGCCACTCTTCAGTCAGGGCAAAACCACCTGTTGGTGAAAATCGGGAACATTGAGCCGGGATGGGGATTTTTAATTCGCATCACGGATGCGAACGGCGTTGCGTTTGATGATTTGTCTTACGCATCGCCGCAGATCGAAATTCAGATTTCGACTGCGAAGTAGCGCATGCAGCCTTGCTTGCGCAAAAAAAAGAAAGGAGTAAAACAAAATGAAACCAAAAACCATCATCATCAGTCTTTTAATCGTATTATTTGCCCTCTGTTCAATGGGGCAATCGGGTTGTGGTATAAACGATTTGTTAGGAACAAAGCCAAAAGCACCACCTCCTGTCGGAGAATTCCAATCGGAGTGGTGGCTTAAGCTCACAACCACTGCGTTGTTTGGTGAAATGAGCACCGAGGAACGTGAGGATGGTGTCTATATAGTGGCTCCTCCGGGATTCCTTCCCGATGGAGACACCAAGCTCACCTTCACAGACGGAACAGTCTTGACAGGGCTGACTATCAGCAGATGGGAACAAGGTGGGTTGATAGACCGAATTGTCGAAGTTGACCCAGAAACAGGCGCACCTCTCAAGACCATCACGACAGGATTTTTCTCATGGGAGATGTATTCTGACGCAGGAGAACTGCTGTTCATTGGCACCGGTCTTGTTCAGGAGCGGAGCAAAACTTGGCAAGATGGTCAAACAATTGAGATTAAGGAGATTCAACCGTTGTTATTGAGAGGCACCGGTTTTGGGGTTTACAAAGGTTACTCTCTGACTACAGATATTATGGGGGGGATGGAATCGCCCCGGATGGCAGGACCTTGCCACTTTCAAAGAACCCGTCGCGTTAAATCGCTGGTATTTGATGAGTCTCGAAATTGACAAAAAAACCGTCCGCTTAACGGTGGATGGAAAATTCAAGGTCGAATACACTTTCACCCAATTACGTCTGTCCTAAGAATCTTTTCCTTTGCTCGGAGCGAAGCGGAGAGGCGAAGCGGCTTTTCATAGTAAACTTTACCATTGCCAACCGCTGCTATTGGCACTCGTTTAGCGCCAGTATCTATCCCAACAACAATATCTTGCTTGTATCCGCTGCTTCCGTATAACAACTGAATTGTAAAATATCCAGTCTTTCCTTTGACTGGCTTAACCTTTCCTTCTTTAAGTAATATTCTTGCTTTAGCAGGATGGCAAGGCATTAAAGCCTCGCCATGCCTGTTAAGCACATGTACTAACATAAAATACACCCTCCTATCTACGATAGGGTAAGATTTCCCCCCGCTAATGTTATCCAGCTTGCTCACGCAGCAGGCAAAGCCTACTGCTTGGTGAGTCGTCCTATGCTCGCTTCGCTCGGTGGTTTACAAAGAAACGTAAACCACAAAAGCCGTTGACTGCTCCTACCTCTTAGAGCTGTTTACAGAGCCATCAGAGAGCCTTGCTATTACAAACACGGCATCCGCCGTGAGGATAGTCGGGGCTGGTGAAGCACCCGCAGGATCTGATAACCGGATAACGTAGCTTCAGCCTAAGCTGTCAACACAGGGCTTGTAGAGTAACCCCCACAAGCCCCGACTGATTCATAGAATCAGTCGGGGTATGTTGACTGAAGCTTCTTCGCTTTGAGGACATAAGAAAACCTCGGATTATCCCCGAAAAGCTCTTCCAGGTCCTCTTCAGGGATGTGTATGCTACCACTGAGCCTTTCCATTGCTTCATGAATCTGCGCTTTTGTTTTTTCTCCCAAAGGCCACGCCCAGCCTTTTTTCTTTAATAATTCTTGAATTTTGGGCGGCAATTGGTATTCTTTCTCTGACATATTCAAAACTCCTTCAATGTTTAGGGTTTTAAAAAAAACCTACGGAGGCTCTCGACTACTGCTTCCATTTGTGAAGTATTGATTTTAATTGTAACATATTCAACATGAGTTTGCAAGCGTCAGGAGAATTCCTGGCAAAAAAGAAGTAGCGCATGCAGCCTTGCTTGCATATAACCATTACATTTTTTTCGGAAAAAAACCATCCGCTTCTTTTGTGGTCAAAACAAAGAGCGCAGAAATTTTCAAAAGCATTTCGGGGGCAAGTGAACGTTGGAGAATATTCTCCACTAATTCATGTCTTTTGGTTAAGGACAGGCGCGAGAAAGAATCCGAGAGGATATAGACATGCAGATTGTCCTCGACTCCGCTTTTCCTCACAGCGATTCGGGGGCTTTTTTTCAGATGATTGAGCCCCTCGGCCAACACCTGCTTGATTAGGGTGCCATCTTTTCGAATAGCCATTTTCGTATCACCTCGACGTATGTTAAAAAAGTGCGAGCATCGTTCGCTTGATATTGTCGTCCTTGGTATCGCAACCGCACATTCCACCCAATGATGACTCTGAATTTAGCTGCAATCTCAGGTGTCATAGTGGTACGATATCCTGTCGCTGCCAAGAGGACTTCGAGTTCTTGGCATAAAAAGAAAGGAGTAAAACAAAATGAAACCAAAGAAAATTCAGATAATAAGTAGTATGCTGACAATCAGTATTTTCATGATAGTCCTATGGTTGATACTGATTGCCCCCGTTTATTCGGCGACGATTTTCTACGACGATCTTGAAGAAGGATTGGAACGATGGGAAGTGGTGAAAGGGCAGTGGGAGACGGCCAAACGGCAGGGAGACTGGGTGATGGAACTCACGCTTCCTGCTGGTGTCACTAACGCCGTTATCAACATCAAGGACAGGCTATTTGACGATTTCACCGTCGAAACCCGTATCAACCAGGTGACTGGAGACGCTGGAGCGCATCTCTATTTCCGAAACAACGCCCAACCGGGAGCGCGTAATCAAGGATACTGGTTCGGTTTCATAACATCCGGTTTTGGTAACGCTTGGCTCCGAGACACAATTCATTTTTGGAAAATGCTTGCTAATCGTCAAGAGCTTTTGAGAATTCCTCTCAAACTGCCTGGAGACCAATGGCTGCTCTTGAAAGTCGAAGCTGAAGGAAAGCATGCTCGGATGTGGTACCAGCGTGAGGGCATAGACGATGACTACATTCTGGCACTTGAAGCCGACGCCTTAGTTGAGTTCAACAGCGGGAAACTTGGCTTCTGGTGTGGTGGACAGAAAGTATGGGTGGACTACATCCTCGTGTATGACACCGAAGGCCCCTCACAACGCCCCGTTCTGCCAATGGGCAAATTGACGCTCAGATGGGCTGAAGTCAAAATTCATTAGGTAATTCGCATCACGGATGCTAACGGCGTTGCGTATGATGATTTGTCATACACATCGCCGCTGTCAGCATTTTCATGCACATATAAATTATCTTTGTATTGTCTCTTGCTAAAATAGTGTCCGCAAAGCGCGCTCCAGTTCTTGCCGGTGGATGGCGCGGAGAATCTCAACCTGGTTTTCCTTCAGTTGATAAATGACCCGATAATCCCCGATGCGAAGGCGGAAGATGCCAATCATCCCTTGAATACGCCGAATTGTGTTCCCACGCGGGAAAGGATTGGTTTCAAGTCGTTTAAGTCCTCGTATGATTCGATCTCGCGCGGACTTTGGCAGGCTTCTCAAATCTGATTGTGAACGATTGGATAGGTGAACGATGAAATTATTCGGCATCTTTCATTTCTTTGATAAAGGTGTCCAGAGGTACATATTTTCCCTCTTTGATTTCCTGTTGTGCTTGTTCGATGCTAACCCGAATCTCCGGATGATTAGCAATTATGTAATCCTCTAATGCGTCTGCTGTAAAATGTCGGAGGATAGCTTTCGGTTGTCCGCGATGTGTGACAATAATATCCTCTTTCTCTGCAAGATGTAAATATTCTGAAAGTTTAGCTTTTAGTTCCGTTACACTGACAAACTGCATGTTAATCTCCTCTCAAGAAGAGAGTAATATTCCTTCAGCAGATAAATAGAATGGTTTGTCTTTTTAAAAAATTTCACTCATTAAAATTTATTATAACATATTCAGCGTGATTTCGCAATACAGAAGAAGATTGATTTAAAAATGCCGTCTTAACATTGTTTTCAATTTACCGAGCTTTTCACAAGTTATTTTCAACTGTCGGTTATTCTTTATCATAATACCGTTTTAAGAAAATAATGCAATATGCCTGTAGTCGTTCAGTTATCTTGAGCTCCTCAATAACCTATCAAAAAACATCATTCATTAAATTTTTTAATTTGGTATGATTTACCTCTACTTCTTTTTTCGTTCCATCAGAATAGTTCATTCTACTCGCTTCCTCATAATCCGACTTCAATGGGTCAATTGACAGAAACAGTTTTTGGAAAGGCTCATAAAGCTGAATGTATGCCCAATTTACTCCGCACAGGATTTTTCTATCGTTTGCCAGTCTGACGAACCTGCCTCTAAATTTAGCCCGCGTAGTTTCGGGCGGTTCGCTCAAAGCCTGATTCACCTCTTCGTCTGTGACAATCCGGTCGACCTTCCCCTCCTTTTCCAACTGACAATACAACCCGTCTTCAGGGCTGATGTTGTGATACTGCAAATCCAACTTTTGAAGTTCGGAGCACAAAGGCTTAGTCTTTGCACTCCATATTGCTTTTTTCTTGATAACCCAGTCAACCTGTGAAGCCAACTGCATCGGCTCATCGGACAAGCAGGAAAGCGCGTGTTCCCATTTCGACAAAATATCCCCTGTCGAAGCGTCCGAACCCAAAACATCGAGATACTTTTTCGCCGAATCGAGGTATTCCTTTTGAATCTCAATAGCCATCAACTGCTTTCCATTTTGTAGCGCAACCTTCTGCGAAAGCGTTTGGTCGGGGGCTATCTGCCGCAACGCTTCAACCGGATTTTGCAACGCGAGCTTATCATCAAGGAAGTCATCCTCTATCATCTGCAACACCAACGCCGTCGAACCGACTTTCAGATAGGATGTCCATTCGGACATATTGGAATCTCCGGCGAGAATCTGCAACCGCAAATAGCGTTCCTTATCTGCGTATGGTTCCTTGGGCATTCTGATGATGCTGTTTTCGTTTTCTACGGAGATTTCCTCCTCGACATAAGAAGCCCTTTGCGAAATGGCATACGTTTCACCGTTTGTGACCTTTCCTGCTCCGGCGAAAATTTGTCTAGTTACAAGAAACGGTATCAGTTGATTTCTGAGCTTTTCCACGCTCACCTTTTGCTTCTTCGTCAGATAATTTTCCCTGCGCTCGGCTGTGCTTCCTGGTAGTTGTGCGTTATTTTTGAAAACAGAAAGCGTCCCAGAAAATCCATCTCTGTTCATTCTATTTTGCGCCGCTAAGGACAATCTGCGTGCAATTCGCTCACTTGCCTTCTCATACAGGATAAGTTGAGCGATGGAATCGCATTCGGGGGTAGCGAAGTGGGCAAGCTCACTTCCCTTAGGATTATGAATTCTCCCGCCATTATCCAGGAACACGTCAGGATACATCCGCCCCGATATGATTTCCCTGAAAAGATACATAATAGCGTTTTGGGTAGACAATGTTTTTCCTCCGCTGTCACTGGCCTCACGGAAAACAACAACACTGTACTGTTGGCTAATCCCGTAAATTCTGCGTCTAAACAGTTGTTTAACTTCCATAACAAATATCTCCTCTCTGAGTTTTTTTGCCGCCATCTTCAAGGAATCGGATACTGCGCCAGTTGGAACTGATATTTTCTCCCGCAGTTGTTTTTTCGCCGTCTGCAACCTCCCCGACACTGTCGTTTGGGACATTTGTAGAGTGCTGGCTATCTCCTTATATGAAACTCCCTCCAGATAGAGTGTAAATATCCGACGATTTTTGTCGGGCAAAGCCTGGACAGCTTTCACAACGGAGTCAGAAAATTCCTGCTGTAGAAGTATTTCCAGTGGCGTTGCAGTTTCAGGTTGAGGGTTATTTGACATAATCTCAAGCGATTTTTGGTTGTTGTTCTGCTTTCGCAGCCACGACGCACAAAGGTTCGACGCGATGGCGTACAACCAACCAGCGAATTTCTCTTTATCCCTCAGAGTCGCCAGATGTTGATACGCCTTCAATAATGCCTCCTGAACGATGTCCTCCGCATCGACAAGATTTTTCACCCGCTTCAAAACATACCCCAACAGCAAACTCCGATGTTTCCTCGCCAGTTGCTCGAACGCTTCGACGTTTCCTCGCAACGTCGCTCTAACAAGTTCAGCATCAATTTCTTGAAGTTTAGCGTCAATTTTCTGCATGGTTAGACTTCCCTGCTATGGGACTGCGAAATTTTCGCAGTCCTTTCATCGTGTAATATAGACGCTCGAAATGTGAAAAGTTAAAAAAAATTTGTGTAAAAAAGGCCCGCCAAAAGATGACGGTATAACCAGAAGCCTAAAGACGTAGGCAAAAAAGATGGCGGCGGAGTTGACATCTTTTCCTGCGTCTTTTGTAAAGTTTAATATTGAAAACTACCTAATAATGTGATAATATTATCTTGACTTTGTTAGATTTCGCTGTAGCCTAATTTGTTTTGATTTCTAATCGGAAGTGAAATCAAACCATAGACATTTGTTTCGATTTCTAATCGGAAGTGAAATCAAAACATAGACAGATTCTATCTTGGCGGTGTTCATTAAGCCAACTTAGAAAGTTGGGCTACAAGGGCATTCAATTTTAAAGTAACAAAGTCAAGTTATGTATTATCAATAATTGGAGGAAATTTTAAGGAGGTTTCGATATGAAACCCCGTAGGTCAATTTTCAGAAATCGACAATCAAGATAGAATTTTGACCTACATATTATCTCGACAATGTTAAATTTCCTCGTAGCCCAAGATTCTATCTTGGTTCGTGTGCATCTGGCTCACCTTTTAGCCAACTTAGAAAGTTGGGCTACAACTGGTTCGTATTTCTAATTTAACATTGTCAAATTATATTGAGGAAAACAAATGATACTCTTACAAATTTACTTTGAAGTACCAACGGAAAAAGAAGACGACTTTGAAAAAATGTATGTGGAGTCTTATGTGCCAGCTCTCAGGAAACAAAAGGGCTACCTCGGCTCAAAATTGTTGCGACTTTATCCGCAAAACGTTGCCGAGGAAATTGAAGCAGCGCATACAGAATTCAATTATCAGATGGAACTCATGTTCGACACCGAGGAAAATCGCCGGCTCTGGGTAGCAAGCGAAGCCCACAGCGTTGTTTGGCCGCTTGCAGAAGGGATGGTCCGAGGTGCGGCATGGAGGGGATTTGACATAGCCAAAAGTGACGTTGCAAGTTAGATTTCGATATGAAGCCCCGTAGGTCGATTTTCATCTGTCAACGTTGGTTTCAACGTCTACCGCCCAACCACAGAATGTGGGCTGCAAAATGCTTAGGTTATACGCATCAACTTAAGAAATGAATATGGTGAGCGAGTAGCCCGTAGCGCCGGTTGAGGCTTGGGTTCTCCACTCTGCTCCGAACCTACTCAACCGGCGCCACTTCGTTGTCCGTAGTCATTTTCCATTCTCTTCAAGATCTTGTCGAAGAAACTCTAACAACTCTTTTCGCTGTTCTTTTGTTCTTGCCAGTTTAAGCACTGCATCTTTTGGTGAGTCAACTCCGAGAATTCTCTGTGCACCTACTTCAGGCGAATCAGCGTGGAGGAGGCTCTGAATAAATTTAATCTTTATATCTGGCGGCATACCTTCATGCAAATATCCAGCTAACTGGGCATAATCAGGCTTCCAGACTTTGCGTCCCATTTGTCTTTTCACCTCCTCATCTTTTACAATGTTGTAAGTGGTTATTAGCGTTTTGTACGCAACCTGCTCCTTTACTGTCAGTCCTTCGGCATCCGTTATAAGCCATTGGCAAAATTCCGTAAGTTTTTCACCTGTCGAAAGCAAAAGTAATGGCGCGTTGATAGCGCAAACCTTTAGCTTGTTCAACACTATTAGATAAACCGCAACAGTGCCAAGGAACTCGTTTTGAAAAATAACCTGACGATATAACGCACCTCGTAAGTGAGAATACTCCGTCACCGGTTCAAACCCAAACTTCCCGCGGATACCCCTGGGCTCACCAGTGCTCAAGATTGTTGTGGTACATAGGTGTTTTGCACCTTGACTTTTGAGTTTGTTCCAATATTCTAAAACACCTTTTTGACTGAGCCATTCTCGCCCTGCTCTATCCTTTCGCTCTTTGCTAAGACATCGTGTTAGCATTAGCCCCTGTTCTACAAGAGCATACTGGACATATTGTCCTATCTTTAGCCAATCAGATTGGCCCTTGTATTCCATGATGTTATGCTTTCCCAACCAAGGGAAGAGCCGTTTCATCAGCTTGGTGAAATCAAAATCGTCTGGGAAACTGACAACTGCGTCAATTCGCACTGATTCTGCCAGTATTTCCTTCAACTCTGTCTTGATCTGGTTCAGGGCTTCAATGCCAAACACTGCATAAAAAAGTTTAATCAACACCTGAAACAGAGAATCAGCTTCGAGTTCTTTTTCCATGAGTTTACTGAGCATCCTTCTCAAATTGTGTGTTTTTTCTCCAGCGGAAGGGACACTTTTTCCAAGTTACCTCGGGGGTTCCTCTTTTTTTATCCAAAAGATGAGTACGGCTCCTTCTGACTACAAAAAACTAATAAAATTATACCCAAATATCATCCTCATGTCAACCCCCAAATTTTTTTAGCGCTTCGCACCTATGCTATTTCCAGAAAATAGTGATACAGGTAGTTTTCAAAAATAAACCTAACGTTTTGGGTAGCGGCAGTCCCTGAAAAGTTGCTTCGCCGATTCACTTCGTTCATCGACTGCCACCGCATCGGTCAGGGACCGATGCTACCCGGAACATAAACTTTAATACTGAAAACTACCTAAATCAACAGAGCACTACGTTGCGGGGAAATCCGTTTTGACCCTACGGACAGAGCTTCAATCAAAAGCAGCGTGTAGGCTTACCCGATGCGCGTTAGCTAAATCATAGCTTGTGAAGGCATAATCTACGGTGAAGCCAGCAATGCGCAATCCTACGCCCAACGTGGGGTTCATATCGTCCAAGCCTGCACGCAAACTGAGCAAGTTCAGTAATTGATATTCAATGCCAACATGGGGTATCAAGGTATAGAAAATATCCAGGTCAACAGCCAACGTAAAGTTAGAGAGCACTCTTTTCGTTGGGTTATATGCAACCCCCAGCTTCAAATTGCTTATGATTCGGTCTTCGTGTTTGGTCGTCCATATAACCGAGGAGCCAAAGGCATTCTGTAACGTCATTCCAACAGCCATGTGGCCGACGGGGTGCTGCATCCGCAACAGCAACGCCATGTCAAACCCAAGTCCGTCTCCGCGAGCGCTCCCCAATTGCTGGCGGATGTATTTTATGCTCCCACCAAACGACATTTGATTAGGAATATCCAAGCCCCTCACCTCTTCCGGGACAGTAGCGTAGGAGATGAACCAAGCATTTTCTATATCTTGCAAGTAGCCATCGGGATGGGGCGACGGCTGATGCAAGCGAGATGATAACCGCTCCTCGTGTGTGCTCTCCAACGGCGGATATATTGGAATGTCCGCAATCCCCAGTCGTATCCAGGTGAGTCCCAAACTCCCCCAGCGGTTAAATGTTGTTACTGCGCTTACGAAATGGTAGTCTTCCAGCCCATCGAACAGAGGCGCATACATGAAAGCGACAGCATAGCGACGTATCTGCGAGATGGCTGCTGGATTCCAGTAAGTTGAAGTCGCATCTGTAGTATTCGCCACGGCGGCACCACCTAAAGCCGAAGTCTTGGCACCCCCGCCGATAGTGAGAAACTCCGCCCCGTATTCACCAGCAAAACAGGGCATAACGCTGATGAGTGTCATGATGACGGATATGAGAATGTTCTTTCTCATTGAATAACAGCCAATTTGCCTATCTTGGTTATCCGCTTGCCGTCCTGCGGTTTTACGATAATCTTGTAAAAGTAGACGCCGTTTGCTATCTCTTTGCCGTTCTTATCAGTTCCGTCCCACAGAATTTCATTGTACCCCTGGCGCACCGGAGCGTCTTCTAAACGATAAATGCAGCGGCCAGCCGACGTATAGATTTTAATCTCAACGGATTCAGCCGGTTGTGTCAGGACGTAGGTAAACCAGGTTTCCTTAGCAAACGGATTTGGATGATTGGCAACCTCCTTTAGAGCAAATGTTCCACCCACCTGAAAAGTGAGGGTATCTTGATTAGAATTCCCATTGAAATCAGAAGCTGTTACCTGCACTGTGCAACTGCCTTCTTCTAACGTTGGTGTATAGCTCACTATTGTGGCATTAGCGGGAGCAAGCCCATAAGACACCACCAACTCCTCCGCGTCAATCAGTCCTCCATTCAAGTGCATTTGGAAAAAGCCCACGCCGTTTGCGTCCTCAATTGTGGCGCGAATCGTAGGTGTTTTGGACGCATAGGTACCATCATACGGAAGTTGGCCATCGGTTATCGTGAGTTGAATCTGAGGCGGCTGTGCATCTGTGTTGACCATCAGGGCAAAAGAACCCAGTTCACGTATCGTGGCGGAGACGTTCTGCTCATTCCGCCTAAGGGTGTCAGGCGCGACAAGCATCCACCGCAGTCGGTCATCTTGCCACTGATAGATAGCTAATTGGTCAGGATGTGCATTCAACTCGTGGGCGGCATCGTACAAAAAGCTGATGGTAAAAGCAAACTTTGCGCCCAGCGTGGTGGCGTCATTTGTTGTTGTGCTGAGATTATATGCTCCGCCACCGGGTTTGTTGAATAACGGCGCATAAACCAAATCCGGTTGATTATAGCGCAGAGGCAGAGCAATAGCCTCAATGCTGAACTCCACCGGTTCCTCTACTGCTCCCGCTTGAATTATAAAGGCGAGGTTACCATCCAAACTGGTCTGAAATCCGCCTGTGCCTTGTTCCGGGGTGACTGTGAAGACGTTGAACATCAACCGCTTTACTGCAATATTGTTAGCTTCATTCACTTCAGCGACGTTATTTAATGGGTCAACATGAACATAGATAGTCGCTGCCTCTTCTTCAGGCTGCCAAGGGATTTCAGCTAAAGCCGATTGTCCGCCGGCGATGAGAGGTAATATCACTTCCCCGATTTTTTTCCCTCCCGCATACGGAGAGTCAAGATAAAATGCCACTGTGACATCTTTCGCCGCCTTGCCACCGAAATTGTATACGGTGGCTGTCAAACGCTGTTTTATTGTTGTTGATGGGTTTGACACATCAACAACGGGGGCAACTGCGATGTCATCGTTGAAGATGCTCAAGTCAATCTCATCATCCCTCGCAGCGAGGAACAACAGCCCTCCGGTTGCGTCCTGCCCTGCCTCCTCGTCCCATGCGTAACAACTGATGAATAGTCCATCATTGATAGTTGCGAATTGAGCGTATTGGAGTACAGCTTGAAACTTGCCCTCTGTGATAGCAATGGCGATGGACGGCACCCTTGTGCCACCCGTTTCATCCTTGAACTCCAACCGTCCCTGCCCATTGAAACCGTCAGAAATTGCCCCATGTACCTCTAATTTGTCTTTCCTTAGCAACCTCGCCGTCAAGGTTATTTTGTGTTGGGGCAACGGCAAGCGCGTAGCCGCGTCCCCTAAGAGATTGTATAGATTGACCATATCCGACGAACCAGAATGGTCAACTAAAAACGAAACCTTCGCAGCCGTAATGGCCGGACCGAGTTGTCGCATCCTATGTGTGAACAGCGCCTCGAACAAATCTTCTTCCAAATAGTAATCGCCACGTAACCAGCCCAAGCCGGTGCTGCCAAGCGCCGCAATAGCTCCACCCTCTGGCAAATTCACAAAACGCTCGTTCAAGCCGCTTTTCCCCGGGGCATCGAAGTAACCTGTGAAGCAGGTGAAACTTGTGACAAAAGCGGGCATTGATGTGTTCATCAAAAATTGTACGTCGTTTAAGGTGAAGAGTGCGTCATCACTCCAGATGCTGCCGCCACCGTGCCCTGTGAAATGGACAAACGCCCCCCCTGCATTCCAAAAATCCAACAGTTGCTCCGTTTCGCCATGATATTTGGATTTTGGGTTAGTGTAAACTCGCATCACTTCATATCCACTTTCAGGCGAAACATAATCAGCGAGTAAGCGTTCACTATCATTCTCAAAACTCCCTTTAGCTGCTAACATCAACAACTTTCTTCGCCAAACGCCCAAATTTGGCTCTTCTTCGTAGCGGAGAATTTTTTCCACCACGTTGCGCGTCTCTTCTTTGCTCTTTACGCAAATTCTACCGATGAACATATCCGGCAAAATGTCAACTCCGTTGACACAAGCGTACAAGTGGTCAGACGCGGCTTGCCCCCACCTTTGAGAATTGAAATAGTATGTGGGGACATAATTCTTGCCGCGCTTGAAATCCCATGTCGCATCGCCCACCAGAAACACATAGGTAGGCGCGGGTTTCTGCCACTCAGTGTAGGCGTAACGGAGAAAATCACGGATGGCTTCGGGCGAAAGCAAACCGTAGTTAAACTCGTCGTAGATGTCAGAAACTTTTACGACGACGGTGCGAAATCGCTCGCTTCTATGAAAGGCAAGCGGCAAAACATCGTCATAAAAATCGTCGTATACGATGATGATGTAGTCAGCCCCGTTGGTTTGAGCCCTGAGAT
>CAZRLY010000023.1:0-30137 GCA_964601015.1 uncultured bacterium | reverse complement strand
GAACAACAACAGTATCATTGACATCAATCACACACTTGAGTTTAAGCCCTTTCCAGAGGACATGGCTCGTTTTCTCAATGTATCGAATACCCGTTTTGTTGGTTTTGCCTTCAAGCGATTTAAGCTGGTTTTTACCTTTGAACCTTACCCTTCTCGCTTGACCAAATGCGATGCGCTGAACAGCTTTGAATGCTCTGCTCGCTTCGCTCGGTGGTTTACATAAAACCGTAAACCACAAAAGCCCTTGCCAGCTTTTGTGCCGTATTAGAGTCGATATGATTGTTTATCCAAGAATTTCGTGATGTGTACCGTTCTCATCACACGCTAATTGACAATACGAAAATACGCCTCCATCATCTCTTTTTAAAATTCGAACGTTTGGTGTGAATTATATCCTTAGTGAGAAGTCTCTTGAATGCCCACGTAGGCTGGGTTTTGTCCCTCAACCCAACCTACTTTTCACACAACCTCAATCGGTAAATTTAGGCAATTTTTAAGGAAAGTCCGTTGTTCTCCGATGATGAAACGTATGTTTCTTTTCGGATGCTTCTGGAAGATTACCTTTAGCGAGATTTTCTCCCTGTTCGTTCGTGCAACCCTCGAACGACGTTTCCCTCCACAAACAACACCGACTTATCTTCCCCGTTTAAAGACACGTTCAAAATGTGACAATGTTAAGCTATTTTTGAAAAGGGCTGAAATTAACCTTGACAACTTAACATTTGTATAGTATAATTTGTTAGGTTAGTTTATGTTATCACAGTATACCTTTCCACAGAATATTTTGCTGCTAAAAAACCGAGTTTTTCCGAAAAACTCGGTTTTTATTACCCTAATCTTTTTTGTGGATTGGTATAGCAAAGGAGCACAACAAATGCTATTTGGAGCATCTCGATACAGTCACTACGCCCATCGAATGGCCGCCTGGTTGTATGGTGAACGCTTGCGTCGGTCAATCCGAGAGGCGCACGGCAAAGTCACCCCGATGATGTGGAACTTTACACCTTTTGATGGCGATTGGCCCTTCGACGATGAAATTCACGAACTCA
Organism: uncultured bacterium; assembly: GCA_964601015.1. Lineage (GTDB taxonomy): Bacteria > Poribacteria > WGA-4E > DTYX01 > CAZRLY01 > CAZRLY01. The sequence continues at coordinate 29,088 of CAZRLY010000023.1, read as the reverse complement.
TTGCGATGGAGGAAAAAATCGGAAACATCCCCGTGTGGGCAATTGACGTTGCGGTACAAATAGACGCCCTCCCCCACTGCGGTCAAGTCAACTTTCCAGTGCCGATTTTTGCCATATTTCGAGGAATAGGCAAGGGGCAGCCAGAACCGAGTTTCATGTTCTGTTTTGAAGCCAGTTCAGCGACAAAAGCTCGCGTGAAACGTTGCGCTGAAATCTTGGAAGGATGGTTTAGGGAAAAGACACAGGATGCTGCGCTGTCGGACTGGCCGGATGCTAAGGAGTTTATCACGAAAACTTATGCGTCCCTTGGGCAGTTCACGGAATTGAAGCGACTGCTGGTAGAACACATTGCGTTATACTTGCGCCTCAGCACAGAGGAATTGACAACCAACGATGAGGGGCTGTTGACAATTCAAACGGTCAAGCCCAGGACAGAAAACCAGAGGCAACAACTGAGAGAGATGACAGAACGTGAAGGCTTTGATGTGGACAGGTTCCTCAGTGAATTCGACCATCCGTGGTTGTGTCATCAGCGGCTGTTCGAGCAGATTGACACTACCCTCCAGCGAGTCGGACGGGAGGAGAGCCATTATGACCGGCAGCAATCCCTTCAGGACGCACAGGAAACAGCAAATCGCATGAGGCATGTCTACGGTATTTGCATTGACGCGCTGACGAATTGGTTGAACGGAGAGGAGCCGGATACCTCGTTGCGAAAGAACCCTGAGAGCGCGACAATTCTGGCGAATACCTACGACGTTCTCGGTGAGCGGACACCTATAAAAGTCTGGCTTGCTTCAGCCTTTCGCAAGAAGATGGCTCTCTTTCGGCAAGATAACCTGGAAGATGCGCTGTCCGTTTGACCTTCGTTGTTTCGCATCCTTTTAATGAGAGGAGAATAATGAACGTCATAGATTTGACACTTGAAAACATCGAAAAATTCTACTATGATGAAAGAAAGACATTTGATGTTAATGAACTTAGAAAAACGTGGCTACAAAAAATGATACGGAAAGGACTCGGTCGCAAATTTGTTTTTGATGAAAATGGTCGACACGAATTGGCGTACATGCCTGTTGAAGAAGCACTTGACCTCATTGATGGAGAAAACGTGAATGTGTTGCACTGCTCCTATGTTCTCAGTCAAATGATGGATAATCCAAATAAAAACTGCCCTGCTCGCGAATTGCTTGAAGCAACTGAAGAAGAATCGCGCGCTCAAGGTAGAGGTGTTGCTTTAACGTGGTGGCGTCCTCGAAATTTTCTTTTAGAGCTTGGTTACAAAATAATCGACGAACGCCCGCCAAACGCGCTTTTGTTAAAAGCTTTTGCACCCAATCAGCGTGTGTGGTATCTCGAAGAGAAAACTCCACAAGTTGAGCTTATCGAGGGGAAAATTGTAGTTGATGTTTATTGGAACCTCTGGTGTGTCTCCTGTTGCTATGGATATAACGGTTTAAAATCCGTACGTCAAGCGGTTGCGGAATTAGGAGATTCCGTATTGTTACGAGAACATGAGATGAACAGGAGTGATATTAAACGGTTCGGTACCGGTATGAATCTCATACTAATCAACGGGGTAGATGTCAGTTATATCGGCCCGCCGCCTACCAAAGAATGGGTGCTGGATGCTATTGGAAAAGCAGGCGAAAATTAATCTGCTGACATTCACGCAGAAGGAGGAATCAAATGTTTGTTACCCGCTCGCAACTTATTGCCTTCCGAGCTCGCCAGCAACATCTCGCTCCCGGCGCTCGGGGGCGCACACCTGAGGATGTCTTCACCATCCTGAAGGAACTTCAACCGTTTCCACCCATTACTGGCTCTATGCCTGGTTCTGCGCCCCATCCTCGCAACCGCTTAGTGGGTTACAAAGACGATTGGTCTCAGCAATGGCGGGCTGCGGGGCAGTTGGTCAAAGGGCGTTTTATGAACGGTAATGTCGCCTATGTTACTGATGTTGATTTCGCTCTCTACGCTGCTGCTTTTCGTCGTCCATTGCGTGAGCCCATTTCGCAGCATGCACTTCGCATTCTGGATTTACTAAAGCAAGAGGGCCCGCTCCCTAAGGTCATACTGCGGGATTTGAGTAACCTTGAACGCGCTCATTTTGAGCGGACGCTGACGTCCCTGAACCGTGCCTTCGAGGTAATGGAAATCCAGCGCGAAGTGGACTGGGAAAGTCCGTGGGAACTTCGCCAGCGCGCTTATCCCAATGCTGTCCTTGACGCTTGGGAACAAGCCGACGCTCAAGCTGAAGTGCTGCGTCGCTTCACTAAGGCCTTCGGCCCAGCAACCGTCGTTGAGATTGCCGATTGGTCAGGTTGGAATCGGCGGACAATCCGTGATGTACTCGACAATTTGCTCACACGCCACGATGTCGTCAGCATCGAAATCGAAGGGCAAACAGAGCCGGCTTACCTCGCTAACGAGGATGCCGACGCACTGGAAACCGTTGAGCCGGTCAATGCTTTCCTCGTCGTTCTTCCCTCAAATGACCCAATTGTGCTGCCACAATGGGCGCGCCTGAAAAACCAATACCAACCTTATCGTCTGCCCTACTGCTATGGTGTAATCATAGAGAATGGTGAAATTGCGGGCGCTGCCTGGGGACGCTACAAACGGAGGTACATTCATATTGAGGAGCTAAACCTGGAGCCGTCCATCGTCAATGATTCAGCGCGGATGGACGAGGTTCTGGCAACGCTCGAAGCCTATGTGAGTGCTGGCCGGGTGCCAATCCACATTTATAGCATCAATGGAGAGACTGAAGCACCCCGGGTTGGTGAGGTTTTGGAGCGCGACGGCTTCGTGTGGAATGCAGGATGCTACGTCAAAGATGCGGTTCAAAGACAAAATCATTAGGTAAAGAATAATCATGGAATATTTCTTTTTTCATCCCCGTAAAATTTTTCTTGATTTTGTTGTTTTACTATGATAGAATTAGGTTGTTTTAGAAGCCCTTTTTTCAATTTTATCATATCTTGGAAATTGTTTCAATTGTTCAGTGGCAGAAATCAGAAAGACGGTGTAATGGGATTTACTGAGCGAACGTTTATCGGAGAATATTATGAATTCCGCAGATGCATCTATAGCTAATTCGTTATCCCAGTATCAAGAGATAGGCAAGAAAGTCGAAGTTTTGCTGTCTAATGAACTAGTTCGCCTTCTATCTGAGCAACTATACCAATCTCCTCTGAAAGCAATTGAAGAACTGGTTGTGAATGCTTATGATGCAGACGCTAAAGAGTGTCGTGTTTTTGTGCCTTTGCCTGGCGATACAGAGAAAAAATTCATTGCTGTCTATGATAACGGTGACGGGATGAATTACGAAGGACTGGTTGACCTTTGGCAGATTGGTCGAAGCAACAAGCGTAGCAAAGAGGTTGAACGGCGTAGTCGGCGCAAGCAGATAGGCAAGTTTGGAATTGGCAAACTGGCAACTTATACCATTGCTAACCAACTTACTTACATAACTAAGACAGGCGAGGAAATACTGGGTATCACTATTGACTTCACGGAGTTTAAGGATGAGTCTGGAAAAGGAAAAAAAAGCTCTGATACCGCTAACGGAAATGTGTCTGCCGCAAAAAGCAATGCATCTGGTTCCACCAGCCAGATAAAACCCATAAATTTGCCCGTACACAAGATTGAGGATTGGCCCAATCTCCTCAACAAGGCAAATCTAAAGTCTGTCTCAAATGCGCTCAGTTTAGAAACTATGAGCTTAGAATCCGATTCTTGGACAATAGCTATTCTTGAGAATTTGAAGGATAAAGCTAATACTATCAAACATGGTAGTTTGAAGTGGGTTCTACGAACAGCGATGCCTTTGAATATTGACTTTAAATTGTTTCTAAACGGAGAAGAGATTACCAGTTCTAAAGAAGATTATGAAAAAGTTGTTGAATTTAATTTAACTGAGTTGCCATCAAAGCGCCTTGAGAGTTTATCGAAAGAAACCGGAGAAAATTGGGATATAGAAGAGGATTGCCTTAAATCAGAATCTTTTCCGGTCGGAATAAAAGGGGATGTGCTCGTTACTCGGCGGAGCTTGTACGGCAGGCATGGGCATAAAAGCGAAGATATCCAGCGAAGTCATGGGTTCTTCGTTCGCGTGCGCGAGCGATTGGTTGATTTAATTAATCCATTATTTGGTATAAAACCTCCACGGCATGGGATATTAAACCGGTTTCACGCTGATATACGCGCCGATGATTTAGATGTCTATCTAACCGCTTCCAGAGATACAGTTGAGGAGTCGGAAATCAAAGTCAAATTCCGCAAATTGCTTCGAGAGATTATCAATGAAGCAGACATACGCTTTCAGGCAAAAGAGAATGAAGAAAAAGAAAAAGGCGGTAAGAAAGAAGGTGAAAAGGAACTTGTTGCCCCTAAATTAGTCGAGCGTCCAGTCGCTGATGCATTACTTACCCAACGTTACGATGCAAAAGGTGCTGAAGCAGATGAGGGATGGTTCTACATCGACATTCCAGAAGGAACAGATACAAATGAACTTGTGCAACGGTTATACACTTCGCCGCGTAGTAAATATCAATACGATTATACTAACCAGGGTATTGATAGGTTAGTCAAGTTTGATCCAGACAAATCAATTTTCTGGATTAATTCAGAACATGAGTTAGCCAAAGAATATGTAGAAAATGAAATGTCACGACGTCTGCTACAGGATTTTGTTACTGCTGAGATGCTTCTTGAGGCGTATCTTCGAGAGAGCCATGTGCCTGCTCCCCTCATTGGCGAAATATTGCAAAAGCGCGATGATTTGCTTCGTTCCTTAGTTCGGGATAGTTCCTACTCTCCAGAAACCATTGCTCGGAGTTTGAGAGAAGCAACAGCAGATGAACATGAACTCGAAATTAACCTTGTCGTAGCTGCACGCGCGCTCGGTTTTACCGCCAATCAGATTTCTGGTTCAAAGGAACCAGATGGACTGGCCAGGTATATTGAGTACCCCAATGGTGAAAGGAAAATCATCTTAGAGGCGAAATCATCGAAGAAAGATATAAGGCCGGATAAGGCTGACTTCGCAGGGCTACGTCGCCATGCAGAAGACTATAACGCAGATGGATGTTTGCTGCTTGCTCCTGGCTATCAAGGTAGTTCGCTAGATGATAGTGCAGTAGCGACAAATGCGAAGCAACAAAAAATATCATGTTGGACAGTAGAGTTGTTGGCTCAAGTTATCGAAGCCGCAGAATCACGTCATATTGGCGCAAGGAAAATATTTAAGATTGTTACAGAGGAATTTACACCAAATGAAGTAAAGCAAGCGGTAGAAAATCTACTTACTGAGCCTTCTTGGAGTAGTCGCGATTTGTACCAGGCAATTTTACAAGTCCTTCGCAATCTGGAAGATTCCTTAACTGGCGCTCCCCGTGATGTTAGTATGATTGCTACCGGGGTTGTCATCATACACCCAGAATTCAAAGGAATTGAAAAAGAGAATGTTGAGAAGGCGGTTTCTGAGTTAGCAGGCGCAAGTCAGGGGGCATTGATATTAAAGGAAGATGATGAGGTAATTCATATCACTACCAATATAGATGAACTGGAAAGACGAGTAGCAAGCCTAACAAAATCTCCCACAACTGACAGGAGGATTAGCAGTTTCCGTAAGTAATGTACACATTAAAATCCATTTTAGATTCGGTCAAAACAGGGGAGGCGCTAGAGGAATTGCGGCAATTTCCTGACAGTTGCATTGACATAACCGTCACCTCACCTCCTTATAATAAACGTCGCAACACGTATGGTTGGCTTGTCCAAACTAACCGATATAGTCACTCTGAAGACCGCATGCCCGAAACCGACTATCAGGATTGGCAAATACAAGTGCTTAACGAAGTACACCGGACTACCCATCCCGGTGGTTCACTCTTTTACAACCACAAAATTCGTTGGTCACGAGGCAAATTGCTGCATCCATATAGTTGGATAGTACAATCTCAATGGGACATGCGCCAGGAGATTATTTGGGATAGAACGATAGCGGCCAATGTGCGCGGCTGGCGCTTCTGGCAAGTGGATGAACGTATATACTGGCTCTATAAACCAATTGACAATCATTTAGTCGGAGAGGAATTAGAAGCGCGTCATGCCAAAATGGGCTCAATTTGGAAATTTAAGCCCGTACCTCGAAACAATAACCATCCTGCACCTTTCCCATTGGAGTTACCCTTACGCGCCATCTATTCAATGCAGGGAGACAGGCAAAAAGTGGTTTTAGATCCTTTTTGTGGAATAGGAACAACATTGGTGGCCGCTAAGTTGATAGGGCATCATTATATCGGCATAGATATTTCACCTGATTATGTAGAATTCGCTAAGAAGCGATTAGAAAATTGTGAAGATGAAAGAGACAAGGCAAGAAAAGAAATGGAAAAACACGTCGTTAAAGACCCTTTCAAAGCTAGAAAACAGCGTGGTACTGTAACATGGCCCTATGCTCCAGAGAATGTAGATGCACCAGAAGAACGGTTATCTTCAGCTAAACAAATTGCTCCTGATTAGGTTAATAATTTCATTGCATTTGAGGAGATTCCAAAGATGGATGTTCGCAAGCTGGAACAAATCTTATTTGAGGAACTCGGCTACGCTGGTAGCCCCAAAAATGGTCCACAGATGAAAAAGAAGCCTGCTTCTTTTAATCAATGACAAATCTATTTCTTATCCCGAATTCACGTTAGTTAATGACATAAATCGTAGCATGGGCAGAATTCGTAAGAACCCACCCTTACCAAAATCTAATCATCTTCATTTGGCGCAACCGATTGACAGCTTTAAGGATGCGTACTATTCCCACCACAAGCGAACTGTCAAATCTCAAAGGCTTGTTTACATTACAAGGAGGTTATACGATGAAAATCAAATCAGACTTTGCTGCTGTCTGCGGTAGTTTCTGTGGAACCTGTGAATATCTAAGTAAATCTTGCGCTGGCTGCTTGGTTCAAAAAGGACAGATGTTCTGGGGCGTCTGCGAACGTTATCAATGCTGTGTAGAAGAAAAAAAATTAGAGCATTGCGGTTGGTGTGAGGAATTCCCTTGTCGCTGGTTCGATTGGAATCCAGAAGAACTGGATGAGACAACTTTTGCCGACAATCGGGAGAAAGCCGTCAATAATCTGCTACGGCGGCGTGAAGTGGGCACTGAAGTGTGGCTTGAGGAGCAGATTGAGGAAGGATAGTTCGTTGTCACTTTATCAAAAGTGTCTGGGGAATTGACCTGAATTAATTTATCATCACTTTTATGTTTTTTTGGCACAAATCTTGAGGAACCTAGGAAATGTCTACAATCAAACAAAGCCAAAGCAAATATTCAGAATTTGCCGATTTATCTTCCCTATTCGAGCCCTACGTCTGGGAGTGGTTTGAGGACACCTTCAAACAGCCCAGTCCGCCGCAGGTGGCGAGTTGGCCCAAGATAGCTGAAGGGAAGAATACGCTCATCTTTTCTCCCACAGGTTCAGGGAAAACTCTCGCGGCTTTTCTGTGGTGCATCAACGAGTTATTTAAAATGGGCAGCCATCAGGAGTTGGAAAATTCCGTTTACGTCCTCTACATCTCCCCTCTGAAGGCACTGAACAACGACATCCAGAAAAACCTCGTTGAACCGTTGAGAGGCATCAAGGAATATGCTCAGAAGGCAGGCATTGACATTCCCGACGTTCGGTCAGAAGTTCGCACGGGCGACACCACTCAGAATAAGCGCGCCGCAATGGCAAGACGCCCTCCCCAAATATTCATCACCACTCCCGAATCGCTTTTCATCATCCTCGCCACTACAAAGTTTCGCGAGGCGTTCCGCACGGTGAAATATGTCATCGTGGATGAAATCCACGCCATGTCGGACAACAAACGCGGCGTGCATCTGTCATTGTCGTTGGAACGATTGCAACATCTTGTAGGTGAAAGGCAACCACATGGGGTTGCATCTACAGACGGCTTTGTGCGAATCGGGCTTTCGGCGACGCAGAAGCCACTTGACGAAATAGCCAAATTTCTGGTGGGGATGGAGGATGCGGGCAAGCCGCGTGATTGTGAAATTGTCGATATTGGCGCGCGCAAGAATCTCAACGTCAACGTCATTTCGCCCGTGGACAATCTGCTTGAAGCCCATTTCGACGCCATCTGGGGTTCGTCTTATGACGAGATGATTTCGATGATAAACGGACACGACACCACGCTTATCTTCACAAACAGCCGTTACAAGACAGAGCGCACGGCACTCAGGTTAAACGAGCTTTCAGTCGAAAATCCTGTTGCAGTTGGCGCACACCACGGTAGCATGTCGAAGAAGGTACGGCTGGACATGGAGAACAAGCTCAAGAAAGGCAATTTAGACGCGTTGGTGGCGACATCGTCTCTTGAATTAGGGATTGATGTCGGCAGCATTGACTTGGTTTGCCAGATTCAATCGCCTAAGTCGGTGTCGAAGGGGATGCAGCGCATCGGCCGTGCGGGACATTTGCTGGACGCCACCAGCGAAGGGCGATTGCTGGTGACCGATAGGGACGATTTGGTTGAGTCCGCTGTACTTGTGAAGGCGATTATGGACGGGCAAATCGACACCACACGCATCCCCACGAATTGCCTTGACGTGCTGGCGCAACAGATTACTGGCGCGGTGGCTGCGGACGAATGGGACGCCGATGAGTTGTTCAATTTGTGTCGTCGGGCATATTGTTTCAGAGAACTCAAGCGCGAGGATTTTGACCGCGTACTCGACATGCTGGCGGGAAATTACAACTTCGACATGGAGCGAGCGCCGTATCCAAAGATTTTGTGGGACAAGGTGAATGACGCGCTTGCGCCTGAACGTAGCGCAAGGATGATAGCCTTCAGGTCAAGCGGCACGATACCCGATGTCGCTGATTACGAAGTTTACTTTGGAGAGAAAAAGACGAAGGTGGGGCAATTAGACGAGGGCTTCGTCGAGGAACTGCACGTAGGCGATATATTCATCCTGGGTAGCTCATCGTGGCATGTTATTGGTATTGAGCGCAATCGTGTAATCGTCGAGGATGTCTACGGAAGAGCGCCGACGATTCCTTTCTGGTTCGGTGACCGAGATTCACGCACCTATGATTTGGGCGTATTGGTTGGTCAATTCCGCAGGGAGATGGAAACGCAAATAGCGAACGACAATCCCATCGGTTGGCTACAGCAGGAATACTACGTCAATGAAAACGGCGCAAAGTCAATTTACGAATACTTCCGAGAACAACAGGCCGTCACAGACGAAATCCCGTCGGACAAACTCGTTATGATTGAGCATTTCCACAATGAGTTAGGGCAGCATCAGATTCTGATTCACTCATCCTTTGGCATTCGAGTAAATGACACATGGGCAATGGCGTTGTGTCGGGCGATTGAGGAGAAATATGCGTTTCGCCCTCAAGACGCAACCGTAGATGACGGCATTCTCATCACAGTACCCCAAGGGCAAAAAATTGACCCGGAACATTTGCTCGAACTTGTGGCGTTTGAAAACTTGGACGAGTTGCTTGAAAGGGCCGTTTTCAATTCGCCGGTTTTTTCGTCGAGATTTCGGCACAACGCTGTTCGCTCGCTTCTGGTGTTGCGAGAATATCGGGGAAGAAAAGTCCCGGTTTGGCTACAAAATCTGCGCGCATCCGATTTGTTGGAGGCTTGTCGTGATGACAAAGATTTCCCCCTCATCACCGAGACGCTCCGGGAGTGCATGAACGAATCGTTAGACGTACCCAATCTGCGGAAAGTTTTGAGTGGGTTGGCATCGGGTGACATTAAAGTCAAAACGTTAGCGACGAAAATCCCGTCGCCTTTCACGCATTCGCTTCTGCTGCTTGGGCAGTACGGAGATTTGGGTTCCATCCCGACGCGGGAACGCCGCAGCCGAATGATGCACCTGCACCGTGAAATACTGAGGCAAATCCTCGACGAAGAGACACTCCGTAATCTGCTTGATGAGGAAGCGGTCAAAAATGTCGAAACGCGGCTACAACATACACATCCGCAACGCAAAGCGCGCAATGCCAACGAGTTAGCCCGGTGTTTGCTCGAACTCGGTGATTTGGTCGCTATCCCCGACGATGAAATCTCCTTGTTTGACCGCGTAGAAGTTGCCGCTGGTTTGTTCGTTGGCGGGACAGAGCCGCGCCGCTACGACGTTGAACATGCCGCTGGCTTGTTCACGATGTTGTCGGAATTGGTATCAGCGCATCGGGCGATTTTAGTGCCAATTTCCACCGCTGAAACCAATCGCGAACGCTGGATTTCGACGGAGAATTTCCCGCTGTATCGGGCGGCATTCGGCATGGAAATCCAGCTTGACGACACCGATGAGCAAATTCTCCAATTTTTAGCAGAAAGGGGGCCGATTGACATTCCTGAAATCTCAATTCCCGGCGACATTGAAAAACGAGTTGAGAAGCTAATCGACGGATATAGGGTGTTGCGATTTCCAAAGGAAGGCAAGGCAGAATATGTCGCTACCAGAGCGTGGATTCCAGAACACATCTTTGACCAAGAGATGTCGCGTCAGAAAGCGCGGCTGACTCTGATACAAAAGTTCATGAGATGTCATGGGCCCGTGACGAGATACGAAATCATGGAACGCTACGGATTTCCCGACCAATTTGTCGAGAATGCGCTGGCAACTTTGTACGAAGAAGGAAGCATAGCCAGAGGTGAATATGTGCCGACAAAATCGTTCCCGCAGTGGTGTTACAAGAGCAATTTGGAGGAGATACATCGCCTGACGCTGAACCGTCTGCGCAAAGAGATGGAGCCCGCCACGCCGGAGGAATACGCCGATTTCCTCATCCGCTGGCAGCATGTACACCCCGATACACAGCTTTCGGGGGTTGACGGATTGCGAGAAGTCATCGGGCAGATTCAGGGGCAGGAGAACTTCCAGGCGGTTTACGAGCGCGACGTTTTCCCCGGTCGAGTGAAAGATTATTCCCCTGCGATGCTTGACAGGCTGTGTTACGGCGGCGAGGTGTTTTGGCGGAGATTCGACTACAAATCCCTGAAAAGAGGGCAGATAGGCTTTTGCTTCCGAGAAGACCGGGATTGGATCGTTGCAAATCCCGACGAAGTTGAGATGAAGCTGAATCAGTGGGACGATGATATTCCCGAAGTATGTGACGCTGTACGGAAGTTCCTGATGGAAAACGGCGCGTGTTTTTTTGGCGATATCCCAAAAGTGACAAAATTCGATTGGAGGCTTGTCCTGCGCGCTATCTGGCATCTCGTCTGGACTGGCGAGGCAACGAACGACAGCTTTGAGTCAATCCGCCACGCGAGCTTCACCAGCGGGTTGTCGGGATGTTATGACCTTTTTAAAACCCCCCGAAATAAAGACGCAACCATTGATTACATCGTCAAGCATATCCTCGAATACCGCAAACTTGACCCAACGTTGGGCAGATGGGCACCAACAGAAAGGCTGCTTCCACATAGTGGCGTGCCCGCGCCCAATTGTGACGGTGCATCTCCGTCTGCGCCAGATAAGTCTGACACCGACAGGAAAATGTTGGAATGGGCAAATCTGCTCTTGAAACGATATGGAATTATCTGCCGAGATTCGCTGAAACGGGAAGTCAGCGCGCCTTCGTGGAAAGACTTGAGACGTGCCTTAGTGAAATTGGAACTGCTTGGAAAAGTACGCCGGGGATTCTTTGTGCAGGAACTTTCAGGGGAACAGTACGCTTACCCCGAAGCTGTGGACGCCCTGCGCGAGGCAAAACTGCGCCACCCGGACGTAGAGCAAGCTGGCGGGACAGAGCCGCGCCGCTACGACGTAGATGAACCTATGATATTGCTCAACTCTTGCGACCCGGCGAATTCGTTCACCGCCATGTTTATCCCAATGAATGAAGCAGGTGAGCAGGTCAAATTCAGCAGAAACCCACATAAATACATGGTGGTACAAACTGGACAGCCGATTTTGTTGTACCATGGTTCAGTTACGCTTTTGGTGGATGTGTCGAAGGAGAGAGCGGAAAAAGCGATAAAAACGCTGATGCAAATTATTGACAATCCTGCGAAAGTGGAGAGTTACAAAGAAATTTACATCCAGAATTGGAATGGGCATCCAATCGACGTCAGTCCAGCGCGGCACTTGCTTACAAAACTGGGGTTCGTCGAAAGTGGGTCAATTCGGAAGGGACTTGTCTACGAAGGAACTTATAAACCCGATGAAGAGACAATAACCCAGACCGAAAAGGAGATGCCCGAAATCTTTGAACGCGCTGGCAAAGAAGAAGCACCTGTGGAATACGATGCGGAATGGATTATCGCCCGGTCACCCAGAGCAATACAGGATAAGGTGCGAGAACTCATTGAACTGCTTGAAAGAATCCTGCCAAAAGAATGCGAATTTGTCTATTACCCACGCAACTTCATCGTGCGCTATCGGGGAGTGAGGTGCATCAATCCATACGTCCAGCAAAAACAAATATGGCTGCAGATAACCCACAAAGGCTGGACACGAGGCATTCCCGTCAACGCCGATACGAACCTCAACGCACCTGAATTTGTCTCAGAGGTGCTTGAAAGGTTTGAAAAGACACGACAGCAAATTGATTCGCAACTGGAAACTGAGAGGCATTAACCAACTTCTGTCAAGCGACTTGACCTTTGGAGTATGTTGTGCTATAATTATAGTTAATTGGCGGGTAGGGGGAAAAATAGAAATAATGATTATAATACCCAACGAGAGATGTGTCATTCCTCGCGCCTTCTGCTTCCCCCCATACCCGCCCTACGATGACTTTTTCAACAGATACTAATTAGTTAGATGGTATAACGTCTCTACTTTCAACTGGGGTTAAAATGAACAAAGCAGTTTCTCATACACGTCAGGAGGAAACACTTGAAGCCAAAGCTCGTTGGTTCCAGTCGCTCACCCTCTCAGAGAGAATGGATTTGCTGTGCTTCTTCACTGACCTGATACTGACCAACAATCCCAGGATTGTGGAGCAAAAGGATGCTCAACCAACTTCGGGGCGTGTTCTCGTCCTTTCAAAAACATAATGTTAGGTACGTCGTGAAGGGCTCAAAACCAGAATTGACTCAGGATAACAAATGCTAACATGCTAAAATCCCGCCTCTAAATGTTTCGTTCCTCAACCCAAGCTACTTTTCCCTATCAATTCGTCAAGCACAATCTGTGATTCCTTTCTAATCTTCTCATGCAGGGAATTGCCGTGTGCGTCCAGCGTGACTGTTACGGGGAAGTTTTCGACGCTAATTTCCCACATTGCTTCTGGAACGCCGAATTCTAATTTGTAGACATCCCTGACTTTTTTGACCGATTGAGCTATGAGACTGGCTGCCCCTCCGATGGCATGAAGGTAGACAGCCCTGTTTTTTTGACATGCCCTCAAGGTATACTCACCCATACCGCCCTTGCCAATGACTGCTTTGAGTCCAAAATACTCAATAACTCTGCCTTGATAAGGTTCTTCGCGGATGCTGGTAGTTGGTCCGGCGGCAATGAATGTCCAACTGCCGTTGTTCTTTTTGACTATCGGCCCGCAGTGATAAATAACCCCGCCGCGCAGTACCTCACGCAGTTTTTGATAAAGTGGCACCTCTGATTCCGGTACCCTTTCGCTTTCGATAAACGTCTCAATAAAATATTTGTGCGCTCTGTCTCTTGCTGTTAAAATGACGCCGTTGAGACTGACGACATCGCCAACTTTCAACCTTAAAATTTCATCGTCTGAAATCGGTACATTCAATTTAATCATGGCTGCCTCCGCAGATGCGCAGTATGCTATTTGGACTGAGAATGTATTATGATACAATATTGGTGGTTAAATTGCAAATGGACACAGAAATTCCCCATGAAGATTTATCACGTTGTGAAGGAAGATGATGAGTTGGAGTGTGGTTGCCCTACGAAACTGCCACTATCCCCCACGATAAGAAAGATTTCCGCTATTTTTGATTTTTCATCTTGCAAAATTAAGTTTAGTTTGTTATTATATGTAACGATAAGAAAAAAAGGCTGAAGTCGAAAAGCGAAAGCGACCGGACTAATCTCAGTCGCGTCCTTGATGGTGTTTAATTTGATGGAGGAGGCATGAAAAAATGTTTAGCAAACTTTTGACCACAATTTTTGTTCTGTCATTTATAGCGGGGCTTGCCTGGAATACAAGTCCCGCGAATGCCCAGGCTGTCGAAGATGGCTTGATTAGCTATTGGACTTTTGACGAGGATGACATAGTAGATGATAAGGTTATGGATGTTCGGGGTAATCAGGATGCAACTATGAATGGCGACCCGGAGGTAGTTGCAGGCAGGGTAGGAGATGCGCTGGAGTTCGATGGAGACGATTGGTTACTGATTACCGATGACATCAACGCAATGACGCTCCCTGAGAAGGAGATAACAGTAGAAGCATGGGTTTACCCTGAGGGGTACGACGAATGGGGTGGATTCCTCTCGGTTTTTCAGGACAACGGCGGTTTTGAGAAAGGATGGGGGCTTGGCACGGTAAATAATGCAGAAGGAGCCGGACCTAGTGAGTTTAGCTTCGCAGTTTCGACAACTGGAGCCGACGATGGAGATGGAGATTTAATCTATTTTCATGCTGGGCCCTATGATACTGGAAAATGGTATCACGTAGTGGGAGTCTACGACGGTGAAAATACGAGGCTCTATGTTGATGGGGAACTGGTAGTTGATTCCGGGGGGCAAAGTGGAGACATCAACTATCCGTCCAACGGCTTCTTGACAATAGGCATATACAAAGACGATAATGAGCATGACCCATTTGCGGGCAAACTCGACGAAATTCGTCTCTATGAAATCGTTCTAAGTGAAGCCCAAGTATTGCAGAATTATGAGGCGAAAGGATTGTCCGTAGATACTGCTGGCAAACTGAGCCTCACCTGGGGTGAAATAAAGGCTTCAGGTTGGACTCATTTGCCATAATCGGTCACTTCAGGAAAAACAACGCTAACTTTCCTGGGCCAGCCCCCAGGATAAAAATAACTTGTCGAAGGTGAGGTGGGCTGGCGTCTCATCATACTACATTAGGAGGATAAAGATGTTTTATCGAATCAGCAGGATACACAGCATAATGTTTGCTTGTATCACCACATTGCTTATCGTGGGCGTAGCCCAAGCTCAAATAGTTTTGGATTTCGAGGATGGCAGTCTGGCGGATTGGGAAGTTGTTGACGAGGATGGCGCAAATTTGGGAGATGCAGGCCCTTCCACCTGGGAAATACGGGACAGTCAAGGTGGACTGGACGGCAAAGCGCTCTTTCAAGGCTCGAACATCTGGGGTACTGCCGCAGACAGTTGCTTGATGGGAACCTTCATCATCTACAAGGGCGAACAGTTTACCAACTTCACCTTAGAAGTAGATGTTGTCGCCGCGGATAATGATGGTATGGGACTCGTCTGGGCTTATACAGACACCGACAGACACTATCGTGCCATCATGATTAACGATAAGTGGCCGGACCCACCTCTTGACGGAATCGGCGGGCCCTTCATGAAGATTTCCAAGCGTGTTAGCAACGAGACACCCTGGTATGAGGTGCTTGAAGTAATACCGGGACGTGACGGCGGTCCTTACGTCCCATACGCCGAAGGGACGAAGCTCCACTGGACACTTGAAGTGAATGGTGGTTCTTTTACCTTCACGCGTGAGGACGGACTTAGCATCAGCGCGCAGGACAGCGACTATGCTAGCGGCTATGTGGGCATCCAACTTTATGCTCTAGACAATGTGGAGTTCGATAACTTTACCATTACTCCACGCAACGGTGCCGCCGTTCATCCGGCGAACAAGATGGCAGCCGTGTGGGGAACCATTAAGACGGCTCGCTAAGAAGTGTCCTTCCGGTCCGGGGTTTAATGGGTTTTGATTTAATTTTCGGGTAATCATTCCGACGTGGCTCTCCGTCCCTCCATTGGCGAGACGGAGAGCCGCCGCTACATTACCCCGTTTTTAGTTCAATCCATAAAAACCCCAGTCTATGTTGAGCGAAGCGAACACGAAAGGAGAGAAATCGTGAGATTCATTATCATCACACTCATAAGTTTATTACCAATCTATTGCATATCGCCCGCATTTTCGGATGATTTTGAGGAAGACTTTTCCGATGCGACAGTCGGTAAAGAACCCGGTGAGGGAGATTGGGTAGTTTACGATGAACCCCCCGCAGACTTGGGCGACCAAGGACCATCCAGTTGGAGTGTTGCTTCCGGATTGGATGGCAAAGCGTTGACCCAATCCAGCAATATATGGGGTGATGCAACCGACGCTGTTGCAATTGGTAGCTTTGCCATTTATGACAAAACCGAGTGGGCTGATTTTGCCTTAGAGGTAGATGTTGTCGCTAATGATAACGACGGGATGGGGCTTGTTTGGCGCTGGAAAGATAGATTGAACCATTATCGGTTTATCACAATGATTGATGCTGGTAATTCTCCAAACGGCAGAAGGGGCCCCTACCGTCTGCTTGAACGCCGGCTCGGAGATGTCGCCGGCGCGGAATTGCCGTTTTATGACACGTTGGATGATAACACAGATGCGTATACCGAGGGGCAGGTACAGACATGGAAGTTAGAATCAATTGGCAATGTGTTCAAATTCTACGTCGATGACAAACTGACGCTTGAGGCACAAGATTCGACTTATAAGGAAGGAAAGGTGGGTTTTTTGGTTTATGCCCAAAGCGGCGTGTTCTTTGACAATCTGCGCATCACCGATTTATGGGCAGTCCATTCGCAAAATAAACTCGCCACAACCTGGGCAAAAGTGAAGGAGCGGTAGAGAAACAGACGAGTATCTGCACCTCAGACAATTGGTGGCGCACCTCCTGAAACAATCCGCCCGGCTTTGTGAACCCGCAAAATATGCAAAGAAACCGAGTTTCTCACAAGAAACTCGGTTTCTCTTGAGTGACTATTCGTCGGATAGCCTGGAAAGAGCCTGCTTTCAGGGAATAGAAGTAGATTCCGCTGGAAACAGATTTTCCAAATCGGTTTCGTTGATTAGTTTTGTCAATATTGCCTTGACACTTTGCTCAGTTGACGGTATACTATATTGTGTTATATAATACGTCCAGAATCCATTCTTCTAATAACCCCGCAATTCAAATAAAAAGAGTTTCATCTAACCGATACGCAATTACAACGGAAAGGAATTTCAACTTGAGCAGGAAACCATTACAACCCATACTAAGCAATACTAATATTGTTGTACCAGAAGGCTCACCACGAGCAGACATCAAGCAGTTGAGATCTGCTCCCAAAGCCGTAAAAACATGGCTTGAACAAGGATTCCAATTATCAGAGGAAAATACGCAGAAGTTTAGAGAACTTCTTAGTCAAATCTATGACTTCCAACCAATATTATATGAGCAGATTTTAGAATCCGAGAAAACATTTTCTGAAGAAGAAATACTTAGCTTACTTGACTTTCTTGGGGGGGGCGGAGAGGTTGATTTTGATTTTGACAACATTCCAAGTCCATTCTGAGGGATTTTATGCCGGTTACTAAAATAAACGTTAAACAGATATTACATACTCTTCCTGCACGGCTATATGCTGATACGAATTTCCTCATCTATTGCTTCTTTAAAGGAAAAACCCCGAATGAAAAAGCCCTACATAATACTGCCAAAAGATTCCTTTCAACATGCTTTTTTCTCAACGCTAAAATCTATGTCTCAAACCTGGCTATTGACGAGACATGCTGGAAAATTATCTGTAAAAAGCATCAGCGCGCGGGACTTCCATCCAATAAACAAAGCATAAATTCCAACTTAAAGAACTATGTAAATGCGGTCAAGGCATTTCAAAAGTTCATTGACAATCATGTTAAGACGGGCAATCTTGAATTAATAGGAACACCCGATTATACAATCTCAGATGCTTTCAACATAATGACAACAATACCTTTTTGTCCTCGTGATGCCTTTCATATTGCTATTGCGAATGATCAAGGTATAACTAATTATATCACCAATGACAACGATTTTGATAACCCCAAATTAGGCAATATAACACTTTATCAACTATCATAAAGGTACTTTTTCGTTCCAAAGAATCACGATTTCCCTCCCAAACAACCTTCGTCACAACCTTACCTTTATACTTCTCCTGAACAAAGCGAACACTCCCAGGGTAGCCGATGGAGAATTTCTGATTAGTTGTCATATTCTCCTTGACACGTTTTAAAGTACCATAAAAACATGGGAGGTAAGGGAAATGACAGTGGCCACGATAGTTCGTATAGTGTAGAAAATGTCCGGACAGAGAGGAGACGCTACATGTTGTTTCGTTGTCGTAGTGTCGGGACTTTTGCCGCCGCTACTCTGTCCGTCCACCTGCTGTCAAACCCTACACGGAATTAAGAAACGAACCACCAGGTTGGCTCAATGAAAATGGAAAAACACACCTCCAAAATTACAATCCGCGCGGTTGTTCTCGGTGCTGTCCTGATTATCGCCAATAGTTACTGGATAGCCTACGTTGAAATGCTCTGGCACACAGCGCATCTCACCATCATCGCTCTGCCGTTAAATGTGATGTTCGCGCTATTGATGATAACGTGGATAAATCTCGCTATCAAAAAGACAGCACCCTCTTTTTCGCTCAATCAGCAAGAATTATTGGTGGTTTACGCCATGCTCGCTGTAGGGAGCGCATTTACTGGCCATGACTGCATTCCCAGGCTGATGGGGTTAATGCCATACGCTTTCAGGTATGCAACTTATGAAAACGATTGGCAAGCGTTGTTTTTTCATCACCTTCCCAGATGGTTGGTAGTAGACGAAACAAGGGCTGTCAGGGACTTCTACGAAGGGAATGTCAATTTTTTCACATCTGGATACTATCGCAGTTGGATAGGGCCGATACTCTCCTGGTCAATTGTCGTCTTTCTACTGCTATTTACATTCTTGTGTTTGACGGCTATTTTGCGGAGGCAGTGGGTGGAGCGTGAAAGGCTCTCCTATCCCATCATTCAGGTTCCGTTGGAAATTACCTCCCCTTCAAGCGGAATCTTCAGGAGCAAAGTTTTATGGATAGGATTCGGGATTGCCGCGGGAATTAACTTGCTAAACGGGTTACACTACTTTTTCCCGACACTTCCAGAAATCCCGATAAAAAAATATGATTTGGGCATATATTTTACGCAAAAACCGTTGAACGCTATGGGCAGTATGCCGCTCCGTTTCCACCCCTTCCTGATAGGATTAGCCTTTCTGTTGCCGCTTGACTTATCCTTTTCCTGCGCCTTCTTTTACCTGTTTAGAAAATTTCAGCAGGTGATGGGGAGCATGACGGGTGTTAGTTCAGTGCCCGGGTTTCCGTTTTTCGGCGAGCAGGGAACCGGCGCATTGCTCGCCCTCGTTGTTGTAACGTTGTGGACAGGCAAACGCCATCTTGCAAATGTATTCATGAGCGTATTCCGTCCCCGAAATACAGAAGAAGAGGCAAACGAACCTATATCATACCGCAGTGCAGTGATAGGCTTGACTTTGTGTATCCTTTTGTTTATGGGGTTTTGCATAAAGGCGGGAATGTCCGTGGGGGCGTTTCTGATATTTTTCGGTTTTTATCTCGCCGTCGTGGTAGGTATTACCCGAATGCGAGCGGAATTGGGTCCGCCTATACACGCCATTGGGTACGTCTCGCCGCAATACTTCATGATTTCACTGTTAGGAACCAGACGCTTGAGAACGGGGAACTTGACGATGCTCTCCCTGTTGAACTGGCTTAGTGGTTCAACTTACGCCGCCTTTCGCACCCACCCAATGCCACACCAGATGGAAGCGTTCAAACTCGCAGAAAGAGCGCGGATAAACAACAAAACCATGTTCATCGTCCTCATCATCGCCTGTGTAGTCGGAATCGAATCCAGTCTGATTTTATACCCTTATCTGATTTACAAAGAAGGCGTTGCGGCTGGCTCTGAACAGATACTCGCAGGCGGTTCGGAAACGTACAACTTTTTAGCATCCTGGCTCACCCTCCCCAGAACCACGGATTTCATCGGGTTAGGTGTCTTAGGTTCTACATTCCTGCTCAACCTCGCCATCATGGTAGTGCGAGCGAGATATGTCTGGTGCCCTCTACACCCCGCCGGCTACGTCATAGGCGTCGCTCCCGGAACCACCGATAACTACTGGTTCACACTCTTCCTTACCACGCTCATCAAATGGCTGATACTAAAGTTCGGCGGCATCAAAACATACCGCAAAGCTATCCCGTTTTTCGTCGGTTTGGTTCTGGGCGAAGCACTTCTCGGCTGCTTCTGGCCAATTTTGAGTCTAATCCTTAGGACATCTGTTTATAGTTGGATATAAACCATCAAAATAGCTTGACAATGTTAGATTTCCATTTTGGAGTGCGACGATTCAATCGTTGCTGGCAATGACTGACTCATTGCACTACAAAAGGGCGAAATCTCCCAACTTGTAAATATGTCCTGAAGACATCTATCTCTAATTTAACATTGTCAAGATAGTCAATAAAAATTATTCAGTGAATTTCGTCTCTACACGGAAAAACAGCCCTTGAGCCCAATACTCGCTTTCCGGGAAATCAGGTTCTACGCTTCCATAAAAATTGTAACCCAGCGCTATCCGGACATTGCTCATCGGCCATATACCTACTTCGGCGGCGCAAGCGTGTTCGTAATCATCTGTTTGGTGTTGATGGAGCATGTGGTATTCACCGGCAATGTCCCAGCGATTGGCGAATTGATAGCTGAGTCTGCCAATATATATATCCGTGAAAGTAGTGCTTGTGATTGAAAGGCTGGTTTCTTGCGCTCGTTTGGATTTCCATTGTCATCATGAACCGGGTTGCCCAAATCATCCCGCAAGTTCAACGTAACACCTTTTAAAACATCTTTTGTTTCGCCGTCAGACACTATACCGCCGATAACATTGTTCGGCTCAAAGACGGCTCCAAATACTGCGGAGACATTGACTTCTTCAGTAAAGGACACTTCTCTATTCAAATCATCCTTTGCTTTCACGGTAACGGTATAGTCGCCAGTCTTTGGAATAAACACCTGGTAATTACCACCCACGTCTGTGATGTCGGTACCAATGACACTACCTGATTTGTCTATCACTGTCACTTCCGCACCAGCGATGGGCATTTCCTTGACTTTACTTACAACGATGCCTGCAATAGCTCCGGGGGCGAAAATAATCTTCACCCTATCTTCAACAATTCCTACTTCGGGTGTGCCGGCTGCAGCTTTGGCGAATGTCTCAACAGGCGTATTGCTCACTATCTCAGCGGTCAAATGAGTTATTGCCACACCGTCCTTTGTTGGAACTTTAATTTCCTGTTTGCCATTGGGGAACGTTCCACGAGTAGTTGTGAATGTCACGATTGTGCCATCGGGTAACGGATTGCCATCAGCTTCAACCACTTGGGTACTCTGTACGGCGATATTGTTACTGGGGTTATCATCAACTCTGTTCGATGAGACGCTGGCGGTATTAGTAATAGTGCCAACAACCGTTGTGGTTACCTCAATCGTCACGGTGGCGACGCCGCCATCTTTGGAAACCTTACCCAGGTCACAGGTAACCGTGCCTCCGCTATAGCTACAGCTTCCCTGACTGGCAGTAGAGGAAACATACGATAAGGTTACATTATCAGCAGGGTCTCCGTTATCCGCTCCAAGGTTTTCCGGCGGCAAAGTGTCAATCGCTACTACGTTCACAGCATCCGCTGGCCCGTTGTTGCGAACAATGATGGTGTAAATGAGGTCAGTGTTTGAATTCTTTAACACTACCACCGGGTTTGGAGAAGACGTTTTGGTTACCGATAGGTCAGTTGGGGGTAAAACTGTTGTGTTCTCGGCAACCGTATTGTTGCTGGTATTCGGGTCGGTTTCACTTGCGCTGACCGTAGCGGTAGTTGTGATGATTCCAGCCGACGATGGGGTTGTAACGGTGATGGTGATAATGGATGAATCCCCATTTTTCAGGCTGCTCAGAGTGCAGGTCACGACTCCCAAGGATTCGCTGCAAACCCATCCTGAACCCACGGCGCTCAAGAAGGTGACGCCAACAGAAAGTGTATCGGTAACCTGTAGGTTACTTGCATCAGATGGTCCGCTGTTAGTAACAATCAGGGTATAGGTCAATGTTCCGTCAACACTGATTGGATCTGGGGAGTCACTCTTGGTTATAGATATGTCCGCAATCGGATTAATGTCAGCAGTGTCCGTATTGTTGGTGGCATCCGGGTCCCCCTGGTCGACGGCAGTTACGCTGGCAGTATTGATGACACGAGGGTTGCCCACTACATCAAAGGTTGCTCTGATAATCAACGTGGCGCCGGCACCATTAACAAGGCTGCCAACCGTCCAGATACCCGTGCCAATGTTGTAATTCCCCTGGCTCGGTGTATCCGACACATAACTCAATTCCACGGGGATTTGGTCGGTGATTTCTATATTGGTGGCAGTATCCGGTCCATTATTGGTCACTGTGACTGTGTAGTTGATTATATCGCCTTCGTTCGGATTCACGTTGTCTACGACTTTGGTGACTTCCAAATCTGGGATGGTAATAGTTACTAAGGAGCCGCCACTATAAGGCTTACCATCAGCGATAAAATCGACGCCGTCTTTTGCTTTAGCGGGGTCGATTGCCCAGTAAACAGGTACTTGCTGATTGATTACCAGGTCAAAAATAAGTCCATACGGTTTTAGACCATTTGCGATTGTTTGAGTGCTCTGCCCCATATCAATAATATATGCTCCGGGAGCAAATGTATCTGATAGTGCAAAATCAGAAAAAATCAGGGAGGCAAAAATCAGAAACAAAAACGCCATAAGATAAAAAGAATACTTCATACGTTAGCCTCCAATGGTTCTCATCGTGCCAATGTGTATTAGTATTACTTTGTCATTTATGCAGTTCATCAACGGCTATCCATCACGAAATGACGTAGTGGCGGGACTTTTGCCGCCGCCATATTGTTATCCAATTTGCTCGTCAAAACTCATTAGAAATGCCATATCACTCTCTACTGTATTAAGACAAAAAAACCAAAGAATAAAACAACCCCTTTTTTAGGTAGTTTTGATTATTAAAGTTTATCTTCCGGGTAGCATTGGTCCCTGACCGATGCGGTGGCAGTCAGGGACTGCCGCTATCCGAACTCTCTATATTAAGACAAAAAAACTAAAGAATAAAACAACCCCTTTTTTAAAAAAAATGTTTTGCAGTTATGCTGTAATCATTCCGACATAGTGGACTACCTCCACCCCGTCCATTCTTTTTTGAAACGGAATAAGTGCAAAACTCGTATCCAATGGGAACAAAGCCAGTTGTTCGGGAACACCTAATTTAGGGATAGTTCAAGTTCTCCGAAGTTTACTCCTGAAGATAGCGTGACAGTTTAAAATGAATAGACGGCATTGATTTTTGGTACGATAAAGCTAAACGTCACGGAGCAAAAATGATTCCCGGCTGTCGTCATAGGAGTTATAAAAAGTGAACGAAGTTTTCGACGTCCTACTCTATAACGCGCTCGCATTCGGGATTGAATTGGTTCTGCTTATCTTGATTATTTACACCGGCTTAACACTTATTCTACGCTTGTCAAGGCGGGTAGCTACCTTCTCAGCCCTCAAAATAGATGCTGAAGCCCAAAAAGCGTGGAATCAACGAATCAAGCGTAGAAGCCACGTCCTCGTTGCAGTCGTCGGCTTGTTGTTGCTGATATGTAATTTGGTCCTAAGTTTTCTGAAAATCAACATGCTTTCCGCCGCGCGGGCGTATCTCGTTGAGGTGTCGCTGGCTGATTTAGTTCCCATTGGTATAGCCTTGATTAAGGTTATCGGCATCATCTGCACCGCTCTTATCCTTAATTGGGTTCTCCAGAAATCGCTCGAATTCGGGCGCGCCCGCCTGCAAAAGGCAAAGTTTCTCCAAAAACGCCTTGATGAAGTCAATGAATTACTGAATCGCCTCAAAATTTTGATTAAGTATACGGTAATGATGGGAGCGTTACTGGGCAGCGCATACATCTTAGGCGCGCCCCCGGCCTGGCTGCCCTATTTGCGCTTCCTGGCTTTTGGCATTGTGGCTTTCTATGGCAGCCGTCTCATCGTCCAGGTGGCTCATCTTGTCATCGACATGCTGTTTGGTCTCAGCGGCAAGTTCGCGCAGGTTGAAAGCCCGTTGAAATATCTAAGTAGTATCCAACACCTCTCGCCTTTGACCAAACGGGCAGTCGAATATTTTATCTATGTCGCCGCTGCCACATTGGTCTTTAGCCAGATTACCGATAGGTTGACTAAGTTGGGGAGCATTGCGATTCGGATTATCGCCATTTTCTTCATAAGCCGGGTGGTGATAGAAATCTGCAAACTTTTTATCAACGAATTTTTTCTTGCTGAGATTGACAGCGATTCCGAAATCACCAGGCAGGTAAAACAACGACAGACGCTTGCGCCGCTTACGTTCAGTTTGTTACGGTATGCGATTTATTTTACGGCGATTGTCATGGTGTTACGGGAAGTGGGCATTGACCCCACGCCGCTGTTGGCGGGCGCTGGCATTTTGGGGATTGCCGCTGGGCTGGGAGCACATTCCCTGGTCACGGACATTGTCTCCGGCTTCTTCATTATCTTTGAAAATCTCTACTTTGTGGGGGATTTCATTGAATGCGCAGAGGTGGAGGGATATGTCGCGGAAGTTGGGATACGCATCACCAAAATTCGCGACCGGGCAGGAAAACTTCACGCCATCCCCAACGGTGAAATCCGCAAAGTAGCGAGCCATTCCAAGGAATTCGTGAACGCTGTTGTGGATGTTGGCGTTGCTTATGAAGTCAATATCGAGAATGCGGTTCGGGTGTTGGAAGAGGTAGGCGAACAACTACGCGATGACAACTCCAGCGTCTTAATCCCGACGAGAGTCGTGGGGGTACTGGAATTCGGCAGTTCTGAAATAGTGTTGCGCACAAGCACACGGGTCAAACCAGCGATGGATTTCGGGGTGGCAAACGAACTCCGCCGGCGTATCAAAGAGGCATTTGACCGAGAAAACATTGAGATTCCGTATGCCCGGCGCGTTATAATTTTTCAACGCGATGGAGAAGACCGCGCAACAATGGAAGCACACGCTCAACAAGCACGTTAATCTCTGCTTGAGGCAGCGATGCATACTACTTCGTCGGAGGCTGAATAATCTTCACCTATCTAAAGATTCAGTCTAAAGACTAAGGCTTTTGCATAAAATAAAGTATCCCATTTGCTCGGTCTGGATTGGCAAATCCAGACCACACCAGACAAAACATTGGTTTGCGGTGGATTTGCCAATCCACCGCGAGCAGTTGGAATAATTATTTTCTTTGATATACCTTTAAGGTGCTGGTTTGGAGGGGGCAACAAACCCTTGGATCGAGGCTTGGGTTGGTTTCGATACCAGGACATCGAAACCAACAC
This sequence comes from uncultured bacterium, assembly GCA_964601015.1. GTDB lineage: Bacteria > Poribacteria > WGA-4E > DTYX01 > CAZRLY01 > CAZRLY01. The sequence goes on along the minus strand of CAZRLY010000023.1, from coordinate 3,623 downwards.
CGTATCTTTAGATGTAGTCTTTAGACCGGTGAGAAACTCTGCTTTTTGCTTTTCACTCGACCTTTTTAAACATCTTCTTAGGGACACCACAAACTGGACACTTCCCCGGAGCTTCTTTTTCCACAGTGTTGCCACAGACTTGACAAACATAGTAAGCTGCCTCTTCGTTCTTTCCAAGCTCTTCCAAAGCCTCCTTGTAGAGGTTTGCATGAATCTCTTCAACCTTGTTAGCGTTATCAAAGCTCATCGCAGCCTGCCTATTGCCTTCTTCTTTCGCCTCTCCCAACATCTTCGGATACATCTTAGTAAACTCAAAGGTTTCCCCATCAATAGCTTCCTGAATGTTTTCCCTTGTGCTTTTTACGCCTTTCATTACCCTGAGATGGGCATGCGCGTGTACCGTTTCAGCCTCCGCAGCCGCTCTGAATAATCGAGCTGCTTGAGGATACCCTTCTTCATCAGCTTTCTTTGCAAAGGCGAGATATCGCCTGTTTGCTTGTGATTCTCCTGCAAAAGCTTCTTTGAGGTTTTCTAATGTTTTTGACATCTTCTTTTGGGCTTCATAATCCGGCAAAGCACCGGATTTAAAACCATCTTCTCCTTTGACATAAGCAATTCTTCTAATACTACTTTGTCAATTGACCCAGGTATTTCGTAGCGGCGTCTCTCCGTCCCGCCACCATCTATATATCATCACGACGGACGGAGAGCGTCCACTACATCGCTTCATGATGAACTGCATAAATGACAAAGTAATATTTGACTTTGGTAGATAGAACGGGCTGCCAATTTACCAAAGTCAAATTAATCCTTCGTCTTCATTTTCTACCAATTCCATTGGCTCACCACAGCAAACCAATTCACCACCGCCAACTTCTATCACTTTAACAACATTTCCACAGATTTCACATCTGTAGATTTCTCCAACCTCTTTTACTTCTGGCATTTTTTTCATCTCCTTTCTGCTGATGTTTTCAAAAAAAGTTCACACATAGAACAGCAATTCAAATGGCAAGCAAGCAATATTCTGCCTTGACAAGTTTTCAGTGAAAAGCTGAAATTTGAGCGCAAACAGACAGGGCTACGGTGTTGGCTATTATCAATCTATCAAGCCAGCACCGAGGCTTTAGCCGTTGTCTTTAGACCGGTGACTCGTGTCGTTGTTTACTTTATTACTCAATACTTGCAAATTTACATTGACAACAATAGGAAGTTGTCGGTCTTGGGTTACTAACTCATAATAGGTGTATCCATACACCCACTGCTCTCGGTAACTATCCCAAACCCATCGTGCTTCCTTATCAAGTGGAAAAATTTAAAAGATTTTTTATTTCTTTTGCAAGTATTTTGTGTGGATAAACCTCACAAATCCTTATTATGACTAAATCTCCTTTGCAACGGTTTTCATCAACGATAAAACACATAAGTCCTTACGCCAGTCAACAGACGCAAAATAGCCCAACCGCCTCCTACCAAATAATCCCCCAAAATAAATCCTAAAAAGAGCGGCACAGTACGCCGGTATGTGCCGATGCCGCCGTGTTTCAGGATGAGCGTTTTGGCTGTCCAACTGATGAACACGGAAAACCATATCCAGCCGAAAGTCCATGTACTGCTGGCAATGGCATACCCCGCAGGATGGAGGGCCCAGAGTGGAAATCGCATTCGCAGTGCCCAGAGCAGACACGTAAAGGCGAAACCGACTCCCATAAAGGACACGGAGCGATAATCCGTCAACGTAGGATAATGCAGCCAGTGCCGCAAAATATCATAGCCTCCTTTCCCATACCATATTCTTGTGTTTCCTTGACGATAGGCAACGTCCAAATAAGCCCAAAATGCTGCTAAAACCCCGAAAATTACCGCTATCATCATGGCAATCATCACTCTCTTACCGCTCATTTGAGTTTGCTCGGATAACTTAAACGCTTCCAATGTATGCGGCATAGGGTGGGCTCGGGAGCCTCTCGTAACCCCCCAATACAATGCCATCATAGTCAAATTTTCTCCTCCGAGTCGGCGCGTCCCAAAAACTTGGGTCAAAAAGTGAAAGGGCGTGGCGGCAAACATTTCATGTATGGGCGTTCCAACTTCTGCCCTTATTCTTGTTATGCTCATAGCTAACAAAAAGTAGACAAATAAGTAGAGCGAAACTGCCCAAATCCCCATGCCTCCTCGTGAGGAAAAGAAAATGAGGAAAATTACCCCACCTATCAGTCCCAACACAATCGTCCTGTATGACATCTCATCGCTCTCCTCTGGCTGACTTTTGATTACAGATTTTAAGACAAAAATGAGATGCCGTCTACCTGCCCAAAGAGCCAGAAAAACTAATCCAAAAAGGGCACCCATAGTCTGGGGGCCGTCATAAGGGAAGCCCGGCAGACTTCGCAGCCCCAGAGCGTTGCCAAGAATTCTCTCTCCCTTCCAAAAAAGATAAAAGAACCAGAGCGAAAAGGACATCTCCAACGGTATCAAAAACGCCAGCCCAACTGCAAAGGGCAACACAAACATCGGAGTCCAGCCAATGGCGTTCCACGGTTTCGCAGTGAAATAATGTCCAATTTCGTAATGGCGCATCGGAATACGTGGCAGGATGGGAAAAAGATAGTGTAAACCGTTTATCAAATCGATGCCACCAGCTATGGCAAAACCAATCCACATAGCCTTGTTCTTAAAAAATCTCCCGCCATCTTGGGTCAACTCAAGCGGCAATTGAATAATTGGATAAGTCAGCCGTTCTCGGTCAATCCATTGTTTCCTTATGATGGCATTTATACATATCATAGTGAACAACAAAACGGAGAGGAAAATTGACCACCATATTATCGGTGTAAGCCATGTTTTGATATGCTCGACGGTGTAAAAACTGGATTCGCCCTGATAGTGGTACTGCAATCCTCGCAGATTGTCCGCTACAAGCCAACGGGGCAAATATCGCCAGAAGAGTGCCTTATACTCGTTTTCGGGTGTGGCATACCAAAACGGATGCGGAATGGAAGGAATAAGGGATTGCATCATATCATGCCCTGCCATGGCGGAACTGACAGATAGCATGATGTATACAGTCAACAATTCCCCTCGATGGAGTGCAACGCGGGGCAAGAACTTCTGTAAAGGGAGATTCAAGAGGGTTATCAGAAGGAGGCTGATCACCACATTGAAAAATAGCGCTATAGTCGTAGGGAGAGCGCTATTGGTTGTGATGTAATTGCACATGATAAAATAAGAATTGACAGGAATCAACACTAACCCAATGATTACCGCTCGGAGCGTCACTCCTCTCGCGGGTTTTGTTAAAAGGTGATTTTGCTTGAAATCGGATTTTTTCATGTCTAATATAGAAACCGAGTTTTTCCGAAAAAACTCGGTTTCTGAACCGCAAAATATTCTATGGTGTGGTGCAAATTCTGGTCGATATGATAATACCATAAAATCGGTCATCACGCTATACAAAAATCATTGAATCTGTCGCTGTCACAGAAATTCCCCATGACATTGAAAATGATAAGTTGGAGTGCAAAAATCTTTCGTGTATTTTTGTTTTCGGTTTTTTCACGTAAAAATCCAACCGCATTTTGCCTTCCAAAGCTTGAGGGAAAAAGTGTACGGTAGTGAATTAA
>CAZRLY010000022.1:0-30420 GCA_964601015.1 uncultured bacterium | reverse complement strand
ACTGTCTATTATTGTAAGTCTTACCTTAACTGCGTCGCTGGAAACGGCGAGGTGGGAAGCAAAGGGAAATGGCGCATACCTGAGAGGAAAGTGGACACTCAAAACTGGTACGTCCGACTATGATGATATGGGAAATAGAAATGTGAACAATCGAAAACCCCGTTATGTACAAGCAGGTTAATCCACCAGTATAAGCCTGTAGAGCTAACAAAGCCACGCATCTGGGTTATAATCTGTTACCTACTATAACCAATAGCCCGTATAGATGCCGGGGTATAGATTGTCCCTAAGTCATCTGCGAAGTGCATCAATGGGAAATTAGAGAAACCCTAAGTACCCGTCAACACAGTTGACAAGCAATCTCGCAAGAGAAAGCCTATGGGTATATGGGTGAGGACATCAGGTAGTAGATGAATAAAAAGATGAAGGCAAAAAAGATGGCGGATTGACCGTCATCTTTCTACATCTTTTCTACGAGTATGATGGACTATCAACTTTTGAAGGTTATCTTTAGGCATCTAACCAGTAAGGAGTGAATAAATCATGGCTACTACGGAATGTCAACCTATTGGAACTAACATATTCAGCGCAGAAAACATAAGTAACAACGAAAAGTATGTTAGCTTAATGCAAAGAAAACTCGATAGAGCGGTTGCAAACAACGATAAGGAAGAAATTCGCTGGTTTACACACATTTTGTCCAAGAAATCAAAAGCAGTCAGAATCCTTGCTGTCTATCACGTGACAGCCGAGAATAAGGATAGATACACAGCAGGAATTGACGGGGTTAGAATGATAAGAGGCAGAAAAGGGGAAAACGAACAACTAAGACTATCCCTTCTCAATGCAATTGACGTTGAGAAAAAGCCCTCACCTATCAAAAGGGTACACATTTCCGATAGGGACACGATGCATCGTGTCCCTACCGGAAAGAAAAGCCCGTTAGATATACCCACATTGGCTGATAGGATTAATCAGGACATTCTCAGAATGACATTAGAACCCATAACTGAATTTCACGCAAATGATAGCAGTTACGGCTACAGACCACAAAGAAGTTGCCATGATGCCATAGAAAGTCTCTATAATAAATTAAGTAAGAGGGACTCAAGACAATGGATTCTCGAAGGCGACATTCATTCCTGTTTTGACAATGTCTCCCATGAACATATATTGAAAACGTTAGAATCATGGAATGTAAAGAGAAGCATTGTCAATATCATTGAAAGGATGTTAAAAAAAATCCTTTTCAAGGACATGCTACGAGACGTTGAAACAGGAACACTACAAGGTGGCATCCTATCCCCAATGTTGGCAAATGTGGCACTGACAGCCTTAGATGACTACTGCCTCGAAAATTTTGGTTCTAACGTACTTCGTTCCCAAACACGAGGTGGAAACTATATCCAAAATCCAATGATCAGATATGCAGACGATTTTGTAATCGTGTGTAAATCTGAACAGGAAGCCGAGTTCATCAAGGAAAAGGTAGCTTCATTCCTAAAGAATAGTATAGGATTGGAATTGTCTGATAAGAAAACTAAGATAACCCACATAGCCGATGGATTTGACTTTTTAGGGTTTAACATCAGAAAATACACTGACAAAAGCCCAAGAAGTAAATATCACCAGATAGGCAAGCTCTTGATAAAACCCCAAAAAGAGAAAGTCATCAACTTCCTGAGAAAGATACAAGAAGTATTAAGTAACAATAAAACTGCAAAGCAAGAAAGTATAATACGGATGCTAAATCCCATGTTACGAGGATTTGCTATGTATTACAGATTTGCAGTAAGCAAAAAGACATTCTCATATATAGAATGGCAGTTGTGGAATAAGCTATGGAGATGGGCAAAACGCAGACACCCAAATAAAAACAAGTCGTGGATAATGGAAAAATATTTTACCACCACAGGAAAAAAAGGGGTGTTTAAAGATGAGGCAGGAAATGAAATCATCAACATAGCATCCACACCCATCGTAAGATTTGTAAAAATCAAATCGAAAATGAGGGTACACGCTGAGGACGAAGAAACCAGAGAATATTGGACAAAACGGGAATACACCAACGCTTTGAAACATGTATATTCCATCAAGTCGAAAGACTTATGAAAAGACAAAAAGGAATATGCCCTTGTTGTGGAAATCCGATTACAAGGGATGATATAGCAAGCAATAAAGCGCATGTTCATCACATGCTACCACGCTCAAAGGGCGGGACGGATGGGCTAAACAACCTACGGCTATTACATCTATCTTGCCATGTGCTTGCCCGAAGGGGCGAATCGGTCTTTTCACATCAAGTATTAACCCGTGATGAAATGGCTTATTGGATGAAAAAGAAGTTTTAAACTACATTACCAAAAGTAATATAGTATACTTCCAAAAGCATCCCAATGTCATAACAAAACCATAAATCGTTGTTTGATTGAAAGTGAAAGCCGTGTGCTGGGAAACTGGCACGCACGGTTTGACGGGGGCTGAATTCCCGCAAGGGAACTTGGCTACCCTACAAAGGCGGTGGGAAGGGTGAGCATTTCGGACATGAGGCCGCTGGTGAAGTCGTTGAAGTAGCCCAGCCCGGCCAGGTCAAGGTAGGTGACCGCGTGGTGTTACAGCCGCAGTATCCATGTGGCAAGTGTCCGATGTGTCTCATCGGTGAGTTCATTCACTGCCAGAGCGGTCGCGGACCGGGAGAGGGCACAGCAACTTATGCCCAATATATGCTAAAAACAGATTGGCTGTGTTCGCCAATTCCCGATGACGTCAACTATGAACATGCGGGGATGGCATGTTGTGGCCTCGGCCCAACCTTCGGGGCGATGCAGCAAATGCAGGTCAACGCGTTGGATACTGTCCTCATCACCGGCTTAGGACCGGTGGGATTGGGTGGTGTGGTTAACGCTAATTATCGCGGTGCTCGTATCATAGGGGTTGAGTCTCATCCTTACCGTGCGAATTTGGCTAAAGAACTGGGTGCAGAGGTAGTTCTTGACCCGAATGACGAGGATATACTCGAACAAATCAGGGACTTGACGGACGGCGTTGGTGTTGACAAGGCGATGGATTGTTCCGGTGCGTCTCAAGCGCACAGGCTCATGGTTGACGCGGCACGGCGCAAAGGGCAGGTAACTTTCATCGGCGAAGGCGGCGAGTTTCCCCTTGCAGCCAGCAGGGACATGGTTCGCAAAGGATTGGTCTTACGGGGCAACTGGCATTACAACCTCGGACATTATCCGAAACTCATGAAGGTAATCCGGGAATCGCCTAAACAACTCGACAAGCTTATCACACATACTTTCCCGATGAGTCAGGTGCAGAAGGCGTGGGAGTTGCAGGTGACCAACAACTGCGGCAAGGTAGTTTTGGACGCATGGGCCTAAAACTAATACCGTTAGGTCAATTTTCAAAAATCAACGCTTTCCTGTTGAGATTGAATCTTGACCTACAATTGAATGTTAGAAACCGAGTTTTTGCCAAAAACTCGGTTTCTATGTATCTAAGGTAGCAGAAACATCGTAATCACAGGAGGACAAACTCAATGAGCAAGGATGAAACAACTACGTTTTACTCTGAAGAAGAAATTCAAAGCCGTCTTGGAATATCCACATATGCGCTTCACGGTATACGTCCTCTGGATAAGGCAGCGCTCAATGACATCCGCTCCAATGGAATCAGCATCATAGAGATTTTCCCAGAGGCAGAACAATTTTCGTTCGAGGAGCCTGACTCAATGCGTGAAATCCGTGCCGAGTGCGAGGCAATTGGGCTGTCGGTTGCTTCTTTTCACTGTCCCAGCATCAACTACGGAGCGGAGGACGAAAGCAAAAGGCGTGCCGAAGTTGAGCGGTCAAAACGGATGATTGACACGTTAATTTCGTTAGGAGGGCGTGTGTGGGTGATTCATGCTGACATCAGCTTGGACCAATCGAAGAAAACGTTTGAGGAACTGGCGCTGCACTATGAGGGGCAGGACGTGTACCTTGCAATCGAAAATGGTCGCGACCTGCGGGACTACTCCGTTTTCGTTGATTCGATAGCTTCACCGCGGGTGGGGATGATTGTGGATATCGGGCATACTCGCACTTCCGACGGTGCCAATCCGATGACGATTCCATCCGGTCCAACCGAACAGTTTCGCGTCGCCGGTCAAAGGCTGAAACATCTTCACTTACATGATTTCCGCGAAGATATTGACCACCATTCGCCCTTCGACGGGGAAATTCAATGGGTGGAACTTTTCCAGAGCTTCAAAAACATCAACTACGAGGGCGTCTTCATGTTTGAGCCTGCTCCCCGCGCTGCCAATCCTATCGAAAAGGTAGGATTGGCACCGAAGAGGTTAATGGAGGCGTACGCGAAGCAAGCGTGAATTTGGTCATAGTGCCTGATTTTTTAAGTTCGTATAAGGTAGAAAATGTCCAGACAGAGGAAGACGCTATTTGGGGATTTTCGGTCGTAGCGGACTTTCTCCGTCCGTCCACTCTCTGTACAACCCTACTTTCGGCGATGACTGAGTCATCGCACTCAAAAGTTGGCAATGAAAGTCATTGCACTCCCAAATTGATTTGAAGATGACAAACAAAAGATTGAGACAACTAATCAGCTATATCGCGCCGAGTGCGCCCGCAAGGCGCAGACCGGCGAGCGGCAATGAACCATTTCTGCGCCCGGAAATCGGTTTCACGCCTAAGTGGTATCGTGAGGCTCTCGGCATTGACTTCGGTGAGCGCTGGCATACAGAACCAGCATATCGCAGGGATACGATTATATCCATGGGGCGGGAATTGAAAAGACGTTTCGGAGACAGTAACATTGGGTGGATTCAAAATCCTGACGAGCCGGCCGATTTGCTTACGGGTACTTTTGGCGGGTGCAGCGTAGCGGCGATATATGGTATCCCAATTATCTATGCGGCGGACAATTGGCCCAACTGCGCGCATCAGTATTTCACCGCAGCCCAAGTAGATAACCTGGAACCGCCTGACCTAAATTCTAACCCCTTTTTCAGTGGTTTGATGGAACAGGTGGAATGGCTTGCACGTGAAATTGGTCGGGTAGAGGGCTACATTAACTGGCAGGGCGTACTGAACAACGCATATCGTCTTCGCGGCGAGGAGATATTTCTCGACATAGCTCTTGAGCCGGAGCGAACCAAACACCTATTCGAGTGCGTCACCACGACAATGATTGACGCCGCCCAGTGGTTGCACGAACGCCAGCGACAAACTGGCGTAGATGTCCAGTTTTTCACCATCAGCAATTGTCTGGTAAATATGGTTTCGCCTGAACAATACCGGGATTTGCTTTTGCCGTTTGATAAACGCATCGCTGATACCTTCGGCTTGATAGGTATTCACAACTGCGCATGGAATGCGGACGCATACATCCAGCATTATGCTACCATACCAAATGTTGGATATATTGATATGGGTTTGGAGTCCAACCTTGTTAAGGCGAAGGAGGCGTTTCCAAATGCTCGCAGGGCGATAATGTATACGCCGATGGAAATGTCAAGCAATCCGCTTGCTGAAATAAAAAGCCACCTAAATCGAATCGCTTGCGAGTACGCCCCCTGCGACATCGTCTTCGCCGATATTGAATCGGACACGCCCGATGAACGAGTGATAAAGGTTATTGAAATGTGTGAGCACCCCTTTTAGGGAAATTTAAAAATTGACTAAATTGACTAAAATGACTAAATTTAGCGATTTTGGAAGGCTCTCTGTCTCCCCTACCAAAATCGAATTGGTAAAGAAAAAAAATTGCCGCTCTTTACCAATTTATCTGTCTACGTTTTGATTTCACTTCCGATTAGAAATCAAAACAAATGTCCCTGGTTTGATTTCACTTGTCTTCTTGGAAAAATAGATAAAAATGCTAGCCAGGAATGAAGGAGTTCAAATTAACGAATTTATCCTCAATGACGAAGAGTCCTATATTATTACTTATAAAGATTCTTCCTTCTGGGGAGTAACTGTTTTTCGTGAAAGTGGGTTCATTATTTTTGCCAAAAGTGGTGTTCTTCCTGAAACAGTTGATAAATTCGAAGCTAGTTATGACGGAAGAATAACTAAAATTTATCTTCACACTACTGATGATTATGGCTTTCATCGGGAATATGTCGGTGAAACAGAAAATCACCAGAGTGCTATGGACTGGGTTCGTGAAGTAAATCGAACTTACTTCAACAGAAAGAGCCAAGAGCTAGCCGAAGCTGCTGATTAGCTTAACGATTCCAGTGAAAAAAGAAAAAGCATTAACATATTTAAGGAGTAAACAGATGAACCATCGAGAGGCTTTCCGAGCAATGATGAACTTTGAGAAGCCAGAGCATCTTTGCCAGTTTGAAGGAGGCTATTGGTCAGAAACGATTGAGCGTTGGCGCAACGAGGGGCTACCAGCAGATGTCGAACCGTGGGACGACTGCGGCATAGCCCACTATTTTCGCCCTCCTATCGAATACGGGCTATTTCCGTCTTTTGAGCGACAGGTACTTGAAGAAGATGAAACCAGCCGAATAGTCAGAACGGAAGGTGGGATAATCTGTCGCGAAAGCAAGGTTGGTACGCGGTTACCTCAGTTCCTCAAGCATCCTGTGTCGAACAGGGACGATTTCGAGGCAATTAAGGAGCGTTTGAATCCAAAAGCGCCCGGGCGTTACCCGGAAAACTGGGACGAGTGGGCAGCCGGCGCGGATGACTTTCCACACATACTATGTTTGGGGAGAAGAGAGAATGGCTTTTTCGGTTGGTTACGCGAACTGATGGGACTCGAAGGACTTCTCATCGCGTACATAGAACAACCAGACTTCATTCATGAAATCTGTCAGTATCATCTGAGCTTTCTCCAGGGGTTGTATGAAAGGGCGTTGCGCGATGTGCAGTTTGATTTTGTGTTCATGTGGGAGGATATGTCTTACAAAAACGGCCCGTTAATCTCACCAGAGTTTGTTCGCACCTTTATGTTGCCTTATTACAAAGAGATGGTAGATTTTTACAAACAGATGGGCACCCGTTGGATAACAGTGGACAGTGATGGCGACGTGTCAAAACTCATTCCGCTCTTCGTGGAGGTAGGCATAGATGGCATACTTCCATTCGAGGTGGCGGCAGGAATGGACATCCTGAAAGTTCGGGAGGAATTTCCGCATCTGAGGATTTTAGGGGGAATCGACAAGCGAGAGATTGCCAAAGGCCCGAAAGCCATCGACCGGGAGTTAGAACTCAAACTGCCCGTCATGTTCCGTGCTGGCGGCTATATTCCAGCTCTTGACCACCATGTTCCCCCTGAGGTGTCTTACGACAATTTCAGGTATTATCTCCGTCGATGTCGAGAGATTTACAAGGGAAAATGCTAAATGTTGAATTCTCAATGCTCGGAACGAAGTGAAGAGGCTTCATCCGTGAATGCAAAAAAGGCAAGAAAGCAAGAGCAGAGATGCGTGGGGGAAACGGAAGGCGGAGGGCTTGTTTCCCCAAAAATAGAGAGGAGGTATCTATTATGGTGCGACACGAGCAAGGACTCAAAGCCACAACGATTGATGAAGTATTAGCTCTACCCGATGAAGAAATTGATATTGCTACTGCTATTTTACTTCTGTCCAAACAGTGGGATAAGGCAGTAGATGTTGAAAAGTACAGGAAGCAGCTTGACGAAATGGCGATTTCGCTTGAGCCGATAGTGGCAGGGAAACAAACGACTGATGCGATTGTCCAGGCTATCAATAACTATCTCTTTGAAGAATTGAAGTACGGTGTTCCAAAGGAGGAGAACGAAAAGCTGTTCATGCTTCATTCGGTATTGGATACAAAAAGAGGAAACTGTCAGGGGTTATCAATTTTGTATCTTTCCTTAGCAGAGAGGTTGAACTTACCGATATACGGTGTTCATGTGCCTAATCACTTGTTCGTGCGCTACGACGACGATAAGATAAGGATAAATATAGAAACGACAGATAAAGGAAGGGCTGACAGTGACGATGATTACATAAGAGCTTTTAATATCCCCATTGAGACTCGCAATTTTTATTTAGTTAATCTGAACAAGAAGCAAATGATAGGAAGCTTTTTGAATAGCCTGGGCGTTGCCTACTATAACCAAGGCAAACTGGATGATGCTATTGCTGAGTACAAAAGGGCTATCAGCATCAATTCTAACGATGTAGATGCACATTATAATCTGGGGAATGTCTACAAAGACCAAGATAAACTTGATGATGCTATCAAGGAATACCAAAAAGTCATTTGCATCAGACCAAACCATGCGTGCGCACATTGCAGATTGGGAGCAGCTTACGCTTCAAAAGATGAGTTGGATTTAGTAATCGCTGAATACGAGAAAACTATTGAAATGAAACCAGATTGTGCAGATGCACATTGCTTTCTGGGATTTACCTATGGTGTGCGAGATAAGCTCGAAGAATCGATTGCGGAATTGAAAACTGCCACCAGAATCAATCCCAAAAATGATCAAGCACATATTGGGTTGAGCATTGCCTACATTGACCAGGGCAAACTGGACGAAGCCATTGATGAGTATAAGATTGTTATCGGCATCAACCCCAACGACGCAGCAGCGCATGATGGGCTGGGACTTGTCTACAAAAAGCAGGGCAAACTTGATGAAGCAATTGGTGAGTGGAAAACTGCCATCAGCATCAATCCCAACCATGCAAACACACATTACGATCTTGCTTGTTGCTACTCATTGAAAAACAGTAAAGAGCAAGCCATAGAATTACTAAATAAGGCTATCGTTCTTGATGTCGATTATGCTGATATGGTTGAGGAAGACGAAGATTTTGACAACATTAGAAATAGCGCAGAGTTTCGGAAGCAGGTACCCACAGTGGATGTGTCCCACTTGGTATGCGAAGCAAAGATGATTGTCAGGAAAGTCGCTGCTGTCTATCTGAAACATATATCCCAGTGGTTCATTGGGCTTGTTGTACATGGCTCTGCTTTGAGGGGCGGATTTATTCCCGGTTGTAGTGACATTGATGTTCAACTCTATCTGGAGGATTCTGCCTTTAAGTTGGATGGGCAACTCCCCCTTGAATTGGGTTTGTCCATCCATCGGGATTTGTCGAAAATCGATCCAGCGCCGTTTCGGTACATTCAGAGTACGGTTTTGTCGAGCGAGTTACCGGAATGGTTTGTGGGCCCCATTCCAGGTGCATATCATTTGGTCGCTGGCAGGTTGCCGGTGGCAGAGGCGACAACTGAACAATTACGAGATGCGTCAAGGAAAGCGCTGGAAGAACTAATTCCTATCCCGACGTTTATCACTGGAGCCCTTCTTGACCACGGTGGAGGACGTTTGGAAGATAAAATTCGATTGCTCTGTACGAAGGTTTGGCCGACACTCTATCACGTCCTTACGCTTCAACAAGAGGATGCTATCCGAGTGTGGGGTTTGCCCAAAGAGCAAACAATGGGGCTACTGCCAAAGAATTCATCTTTAAGTCAAAAGATTCACGAATTTTATCAGGCAGTGCAAACCTACTATCCTGCTGAAGAATCAATTGAGCAAGGGTTGGCGGTTGTTGAAAGTGGTGTTGTTTTCCTTGAAGCCGCCAAATCCTGGTGGGACGAGGAGAATACAAGTGGTTCATTCCATAAGTCCGTATAGGGTATGTGGAGTACAACAATCAGCGAAGCGTATTGTTGCAAAATACACCGATATAAATATCTACGCTAAAGCGACGGTGTTGGTTTGTTTCTACACAAAACCAACACCGATACTTTAGTTTGAGTTTTTAGCCCGGTGAGCTATTTTAAAAACTATCGGAGGTAACTTTTTCGTGAGTGAATACATCAGTCCTTATTCGTCTTCTCGACGATGGTTGCGTGGGAATCTTCATGGGCATACCTGTTGTGGCAGGTTTATGGACATCTCGGAAAGTGGGCCAATGCTTGCCAGTCTGGGATACGATTTCTTGGCAATAACTGACCACAATAAGGCACCAGATGAGGCACAGTGGCGTATCTGGCAGGAGAAGGCGAACTTAATTGTCATTCCCGGTGCGGAGAACGGCAAAACTGACCACATTCTTGAAATAGGCGTTTTCGAGGTAACACAGCCCTTGGATGGCTCATACATAGTTCGCGCGCAAACGTTGCGCAAAACGGGTAGTTTCATTGCAGGCTGTCATCCCCAAGAATACCCGCATGGAGCAGAAAACATTCGCATCAGCGCTCAAACCCTGCACGCCTTTGAAATCTACAATGGGTTGCGTGAAGCCCGAGGCACTAACGAATCTGCTAACATTGTTTTGTGGGATGAGGTTCTGACAGCGGGGAAACGTATCTGGGCAATTGCTACCGACGATTTTCACTGTGCTTATATCACGCCGGGACACGGTTGGGTCAACGTACAGGTACCCGAAGAGGCAGAAACCGTCACATGGCAGATGCTCGTCGAACAACTCAAGGCGGGTGCTTTCTTTGCCAGTACCGCCCCTGCTTTCCATGAGATTTTCCTCGACGATGGCATCCTGTGTGCGTCTACCAACCACCATGTTCGTCGGTTGCGAGTAATCGGCCCCGGAGGTAAGCCCGTATACGAAGCCAAAGGGAATAAACTGGAATGGCAAACGGTTCCAAATCTCACCTACTTCCGCATTGAAGCTGAATGTGGTACCAAGCGGGCGTGGAGCCAACCCTTTTTCCTGAGAAGGGGAAAGGAGGCGGGACGAGATACCACGGGTAGGTTGGGTTGAATGAAAATGAAACCCAACAGGTGAGCTGGTTTTTCGTTGGGTTTCGTTGGTTTCGATACGCTTCGCACTCAACCCAACCTACTTTTCACACAGCCACCGATGCATTGCGCACTACGAACGTCTAAGTAACCCGTCAAAAATAATGATAGAGTTAAATGGGAGTGCAAAAATCAACGGAGTGTATTTTTGCTCGGAGCGAAGCGGAGAGGCGAAGCGATCTTTTCAATAATACGTTGCACTGATTATTGCATTCCAAATGTTTAACCTTATCAAAACTTTTGAACGGTTACTTATGTAAATCACAATCAGCGCGGTCAGGAAATTGACGGCTAATCGGTGGCTCTTATATTGGATAGCTTGGGAGGTGATATAAATGTTCAAAAAAGGCGATAAACTCTTTGGAAAATATGAGATTGATTGCGCAAAACCCGTAGGCAGTGGCAATTTCGGTGAAGTGTACCGAGCAAATGACCTTTTTTGTAAAAGGACAGTAGCAATCAAAGCTCTCGACAAGAATATTTATGAATGGGGAGAGGAATATCTTCTATCCGAATTGCAGTCTATGGGCACAGTATGCGGACATCCAAACGTTGTATCCATCTACACTGTGGAACCGCATAGGCTCAACGATGAAGCGATAGAACTAACAGATGAATCACCCCTTGATGATTATTTTGCGTACATTGTCATGGAATGGGTAGGCGACGGCAGCTTAGATAAAAAATTAAAGGACGGAAAACTTCCCATCGAATTGGCTCTGAATATCTGCTTAGATATGTGCACCGGGCTTGCGTATGCACACGAACAAGGGCTTATACACCGGGATATTAAACCGGAAAATATTTTATTGACCAAGGACGACATCGCAAAGGTATCCGATTTCGGAATTGCCAAATTATTGGACGAAAAAAGCTATGCCAGCACCTTTTGCGGCACGACAAAATATATGGCACCTGAGCAATCCGACGGGCGTTACAACGAACAAGTGGATATTTACGCGGCGGGTTTGGTGCTGGCGGAAACGATGGGGAAATTCCCGTTTGACGGCGAGACACAAAAAGAGATAAAGAATCAAAAAAAGACCGAACCGCCATCTATCCCAGACGACACACCAGAAGAGCTCGCATCCATCATTAAAAAATCCCTGCGGGTGGATTATCACGAACGCTACCAAACCGCAACGGAAATGGCAGAAGAACTGCGATTAGCCAAAATTGCCCTCTACGAAAAGGAAATCGCAGGTTTATCGAAAGCAGACATCGAGCAAGCCAAAATCAGATGGAAGCTCTCGGAGGCTGATGTTCTGGATATTGCTCTCAAGAAGACGGAGAAAAACGTTCAGGCAATTGAAGTCAGGCTGGGAGAACACGAGCAAGAAAATGCCAAACTGAAAAAATCACTCGGCGAAGCGAATTCAGCGGTATCGACGCAGAAGCAGGAACTCCAGAATCTCAAAAATGCCCTTAATCTTGCCAACACAGAGCGAAGCAACCTGAAGCAAGAAAGACAGGAACTTGATGTCCAACTGACGCAAGAGCAGGAGAAAAACGCAGAAATAGAAAGCCGATTTCAAAACTCGCAGATAACGCTGTCAAGCCAAGAGCAAGAGATTCAGCAGTTGAAAAGTGAGCTTCAAGATGCCGGCGAAAAGCTGGAAAGCAAAACCGCTGAGAATCATCGGCTAAGTGAGGATTTAGAAGAACAAAGGGAAGCTAAGGCGAATCTTGAGACGGTCATTGAGAATTATATCAGGGAAAATAAAAAACTGAACAGCAGACAGCATGAAGCGGAGGAAGAAAAAAACACCCTCACTCAATCGTTAGAAGAGAGAGAACAAGAAAATGCTGAACTGTCCGAATCTTTGAAAAAACAGCGGGAAGAAAATAATCGGCTAACCAAAACGCTGAAAACAACCGAATCTGACCGAAAAAAATGGAAACGCAAAGTAAAGAATTTTCGCCCCGCTCTCTGGGCGCATCGGGTGGCTATCGCCTTTTTTGTTCTGGCGACGATAGGTTTGCTGGTGGTGGATGTGGATAAGCTTAGGGAGCATCGTGTAGTTTTTGCGATTATTGCTATGTCAGCGCTTGGTTTGATAATGCTCATGTTGTCCCGATTGAAAACTCGGCTTCCGGAAATGAACTCAAAATTTCCAGAAAAAATCGGACAAGACGGCGCGGTGATGAAGTTAATCCCAGCGGGGGAATTTCAGATGGGCAGGAATGACGGCGAAAGCAGTGAAAAACCCGTCCACACCGTCTATTTGGACAGTTTCTACATCGACAAATACGAAGTGACAAATGCCCTATACGCAGAATTTCTCAACGCCGTCAATAAAAACAAGAGCGATGAAGGGAAAAAGTATGCGGGTTGGAATCGTAGCGGTTGCTTGATAGAATATTCCAACGGCAAGTATCGCGCTAAGTCGGGCTATGAAAACCACCCTATAATCACAGTGACGTGGTACGACGCGCGGGACTACGCAAAATGGGCGGGCAAACGATTGCCCACTGAAGCTGAATGGGAGAAAGCCGCACGCGGCGGTTTGGTGGGCAAGAAATATCCGTGGGGCAATAGATGGCCCAAGGGTAGAGCAAGTTATTGCGTTAATTGGTTTTTTATGAAACCCACTCTCACTCTCAAACCCGTCGGCAGCTATCAACCCAACGGCTATGGGCTATACGATATGGCAGGCAACGTCTGCGAGTGGTGTGCGGATTGGTATGGCGAGGATTACTATAGTCAAAGCCCCCGGCAAAATCCTGAAGGACCTGATTCTGGGAGCGGTTGCGTTTTGCGTGGTGGTTCGTGGCTCAACGATTCGGGCTTCCTGCGTTGCGCCCGCCGTTACTACAACGAACCGTCGGATACGAGCCTCGTCATCGGCTTTCGTTGTTCGCAGGACGTTACCCTTTAGCCCTTTTACACTTTTACCCGTGCGCCTCACTCTATGCGGCGCATTCGGTTTTGGAACGAACCTGGCGAATATAAGTAGTCGGACATAATTATTTTCATATTCACTGCTCCCGGTCTGGATTTAGCAATCCAGACTGAGCGGCTAAATCCATCGGGAAAGACTTGGATTTAGCAATCCAAGTCGAGCAGTGTACCATTAAATAAATTTGTCTGGGGACATATCTACACGGAAGAGGATGGTGAGCCGATTACTGAAAGACGAAGCCCGTCAGAGATATACAACCGAACTCAAAGGAGTTTTCGGTTCAAAAGAGGTGAAAAACATGAAGTTGACAGGGGCTGTGAAGGAGAACAAAATCGTGCTTCCAGAAGGAATTAACCTACCAGAAGGCGCGGTCATTGAGCTTGTGGTGCCTGACGCGAAAGATTACGCACCGAATAAAGATGACGTAGCGGAGAAAACGCTCGAACTATCAGAGGAAGCAAAGCATAGTTTTTGGAAACTAATTGGTGCTGGTGACAGTGGAAAGTCAGATGTCAGTGCCAACAAACACCGATACCTCTCGGAGGCTTTAGATGAGAGACCAATTGAGTGAAGAGGAGAAAGGTTTTTACCGTTTGTGCTTCACTGACACAAGTTTTTTCTATGCTTTGGTTGACAGAAGAGACACCTTTCACGAGGTTTGCAAAAAGCTACTGGAGCAAGTGGAGAAGCAACGTAAACGCATCCTGACTACTAATTTTATAGTTGCTGAAACTCATTCTCTTATATTGTCTCGTCTGGGACGTTCTATTGCTTATCAATGGCTTGAGGCTGTTATGGAATATTCTTGGGTAGAGAGGGTTACAAGAGATGATGAGATAAAGGCAATGCGGATAATTGGAGACTTCAACGACAAAGATTTTTCATATACTGATGCGGTGAGTTTCGCTGTGATGGAGCGATTGAACACTCACATCGCTTTTGCCTTGGATAAACATTTCGTTCAATACGGCAGATTCTTAGTGTTACCTCTGCAAGGAGAGCAATTGCTTGAGTATATGTAGGAACGAATCGGAACCACCCGGCGCTAGCGCAATGCAATTTTTCTTTAAATCTGTGTCCATCTGTGTTCATCCGTGTCCCATTCTTTTTAATTCGTGATATTCGTTTAATTTGAAGTATTCGTGATACTGTCATTCGTGTTCTAATCTTTACCCCAAATTCACGTTTAATAAATAAAGGCTGGACAGATGTACTCAAAAGGCGTCACCCTGCGAAGCGTCGTAATCGCACTTGTTTTAATAATCCCCAATACCTACTGGTCGATTCAGAGAGGGATGATTTGGGGTAGTCCTCCTGCGACACTCTCGCTACTTTACAACGTAGTCTTCACGCTTTTCGTCCTCACCCTCCTGAATTTGCCTCTGAGGAGGATATCGGAGCGGTTTGCCCTGAGTCAGTCAGAGTTACTCGTCATCTACATAATGCTCTCACTCGCAACCGCTGTCGGGGGCTTTGACACTGTGCAGGTGATTACTCAGATACTCGGACATGCCTTTTGGGCTGCTACGCCGGAGAACGAATGGCGGGAATTGTTTTGGAGACACATTCCAGAATGGCTGACAGTAAGTGACTTACGTGCGCTGAAAGGGTATTATGAGGGCAACTCCTCGTTTTATCTGTCGGAACACTTCAGAGTCTGGTTGAAACCTGTGGCATGGTGGACGGCGATACTAACGGCGATGGCGTTTGCAATGCTCTGTCTGAACGTCATCCTCAAGAAACAGTGGACGGAGGGAGAAAAGCTGAGTTACCCGATAATCCAGCTTCCACTCAACATGACGAGTCACGACGTGTCGAGCTTTTGGGGAAACCGGATGCTCTGGTTCGGCTTTGCATTAGCCGCCTCAATTAACATCCTCAATGGAATCCACCACATCTGGCCGTCTATCCCTGGAATAACGCTCCGTGTTGACCTACTTCATTTTTTCACCGAGAAACCGTGGAACGCCATCGGCAGGATGCGAATCGGTGTCTTTCCGTTCGCTATCGGGTTAGCTTTTATCATGCCGCTTGACCTTTCGTTTTCGTGTTGGTTCTTCTTTCTGTTCTGGAAAGCACTGAGAATACTGGGTGCGATGACTGGATGGCAGAGCATGCCGGGGTTTCCCTACGAACAAGCACAATCGGCAGGGGCATATTTAGCAATCGGGCTGATAAGTCTGTGGCTTGCAAAATCGCATCTGAAACAACTGGTCAAGATGTTATTTGGGAGGGCAACCGCCGACGACTCTGACCAACCGATGCGATACAGGACGGCTTTCGCCGGGTTTGCTGGCAGCCTGATTTTCTTAACAATGTTGTGCTGGAAAGCTGGCATGTCAATCCCTGTGGCGTTGGCATTTTGGGGGATATTCTTTCTGCTTTCGGTTACCATAACACGAATGAGAGCGGAGTTAGGGCATCCGGCTCATGAGCTATATTGGCGTGGCCCGGACGCAATACTGATTACAACAGCCGGCCCTCGCAGGTTGGGCGCATCTAGCTTGACGGTACTTGCAGCCCTCTGGGGTATCACTCGCGCTCAGAGAGGACATATCATGCCCCATCAAATGGAGGGTTTTAAGCTGGCATCCGCAACAAACGTGCGAATGAATCCTCGGAGGCTCTGGGGCGCTATGATGCTGGCGGTGGTTACGGGGGCGTTAGTTTCGTTTTGGCTGATGCTCGACATTTCGTATCAGGCTGGCGCACTTGCTCCTCGGTGGGGCAGAGAAGCGTTTGGGCGGCTTGAACGGTGGCTCACCTACTTGTCAAACACAGATGTACCAGCATCTATTTTCATGGCATGCGGATTCTGCTTGAGCCTCATCTTTATGGCTATGAAGGTTCGGTTCCTCTGGTGGACGCTTCATCCGGTAGCCTATCCTTTAGCAACCAGTTTCACGCTGAATACAGGGTTATGGTTCTCTATCTTTCTGAGTTGGTTTGCAAAGTGGCTGATGCTGAAACACAGAGGACTAAAGGCTTACCGCCAAGCCTTCCCGTTCTTCATAGGACTTATCTTAGGAGAGTTCATAGCGGGCGGCCTGTGGTCAATTATAGGGATAGTGCTTGAGATGCCGGTCTACCGATTCTGGCACTAACTTTCAAAAATAAACTTGCGCTTTTTAAAGTTTGAAAATTACTTTAGTCAATTTTTAACGGGAAATATGTACCCAGACAAATTTATTTAACTGATACACTGCTCGACTTGGATTGCTAAATCCAAGTCTTTCCCGATGGATTTAGCCGTTCAGTCTGGATTGCTAAATCCAGACCGGGAGCGGTGAATATGAAAATAATTATGTCCGACTATTTATCAATTTTGGGAGGTACTTCAATGCAAGTTGGTTCTCAATTGAATGGACATATTGGACCAATACGTTTCAGCGCGTTTGTTCCTGCGCAGGCGGTAAATCACCACCTTTCAGAGCCTTCGGGACGGCGCGAGGCGTTGCAACTGTTTCAGGCGAACAAGATTAGCAAAGTTTATCTGGATTGTTTGAGAGGCGGACATTTTCCGGGAGAAGATGTGCTGGTAGCCGCTCGCGATTTCTTCAACGAAAATGGGTTGCAAGTCTCCGCTGGATTGACTCCAACACGCGGCACAGGAAAGGCATCTACTCATGGGCGCTGGTGGCTATGTTATACGAATAAAAAGACTCAGGAGGAACTCACCTGCATCGCACGCCGAACAGCACGCATCTTCGATGAGATAATCGTTGATGACTTCCTTTGTACCCAGTGTCAATGTGCTGAGTGTTGTTCAGCGCGAGGTGAACGCAGTTGGGGTGAATACTACCGCGCCCTGCTGGTCAAGGTAGCCCAGGACTGCATTATTGCGCCCAGTAAAGCTGAAAATCCTCGTGTGAGAGTCGTAATCAAATACCCGCAGTGGTATGACCGATTTCACGCTTTTGGTTACGATGTATGTCAGCATCCCAACCAGTTCGACGAGGTGTGGGTAGGCACTGAGATTCGCGACCCGCGGGTGGAGTATGTTCACCAGTATCAGGCATTCGCTAACTACCGGTGGCTGGCTTCTCTTTCAGGTGAAAAGATAGGTGGTGGCTGGTTCGACTTTATCAACTGCTATCCAAACATCTATGTGGAACAGGCGGTACAAAGCGTCCTGGCAGGAGCACGCGAGTTAATCCGTTTTCACTATCAGCCTGAACTTTATTCACCTGAGAACCCAAATACACAGGCATTGCTTCAGACTGTACCCGCATTAGAAAAGCTCGCAAGTTTATTGGACGGGCATGTCCCGCAGGGCGTTGCTTTCTATAAGCCTCCCGACACCGACGGCGAAGACGAGGCGTATCTTTTAGACTACCTTGGGATGTTGGGCTTACCGATAGTACCGTGTCACGTATTTCCCCACGACGCTCAAGCAGTCTGTTTACCACTGCAAGCAGCCGTTGACCCGGATGTGGTGGAGCATGCGCTTGCCCTCGCAGAAAGGGGCGCAACTATCATGCTCACCCCCGGGTTCATGGAAAAGCTCGCTTATGATGAGCGGATTCTCAAACTTGCAGGCTATGCCAGCCCTCCTGTAACCCCCGTTGACCTTTGGACGTTCCGATTCTCCGTACAGCAAACACCAACCGCAGCAGAGTCGCACGTTCATTTTGGCACACGTCTTCATCCCATTTCAGCGGAGGTGCTGGCGACTGGAATTCCCCCCACTGGGAACTTCCCCGTATTGACACGCAACAAATACCAGAATGGAAAGGTGATTGTGTTCAACGCGAAAACCTTTCGTTATCCGGAAGGCTCTGGGCGTGTGACAGTGGCAGAACCTGTGTCGCTGCCGTATCTACCGCAGAAGTTGGTAGATGTGTTACGTGCGGAGATGCTCTCGGATTTCCCTGTGGACGTACAGGTACAATCACGCGTTGGTGTTTACTGGTACTCCAATCAACTGATTTTGACTAACTTTAACGACCAATCGGTGGAGGCAACGGTTGCCCTACAACCGACTTGTACAGGACAAACTAAAGATGCTGTAACGCAACGGACACTCGGCGAGTGGGTGGATGGCAAATTGACCTTCGACATTCCAGCGCGGCAGTTTACATCAATTAGTAGAGCGTAAGAGCGTGGAGCGTTGTTCTCGTAGAGCGTAGAGCATGGAGCGTAATTCCGCTCTGCGTTTTTAATGTATCATTCTTTTCACAAAAGAGCATATCTCATCTCTGGGGAAAAATTGCGGCAAGTAGTGCATTATCCGTTCCTTCAAACAGAAACTAAAAAAGGAGTTTATTATGCTTACCTATTTTGATGCGTGTTGTTATCTCGGGAGGCACGTCCATAAGCCTGACGGCCAGCCCGAAACCGCAGAAGAAATCCTTGAAACGATGGATTATTTCGGCATCCACGAGGCTTTAGTGATTGACGTGCTATCGCGCGAGGCAAACCCTATGGCGGGTAATGAGAGGGTTGTACGAAGGACACAACATCATGCGCGCCTTCATCCCGCCTGGGCAGGACTGATGACGCACAGCCGCGAGCTCCCGCCTCCCCGGGAGTTCGTGGCGCAGATGGAAGAATTGGGCGTCGGCGCGTTGTTTCTCTTCTACGGACAGTTCGACATCCGCCTTGACGATTGGGGTGTAGATGATTTACTTGGCACATTGCAGGAATCGAAAGTGCCAGTTTTCCTATGTCCCAACAACTGGCGCGAACCGGGCAAAATCGACGCTACCGACTGGTCAAACGTTGTCAGAATCTGCCGCAAATTCCCTGAGTTGCCCGTGGTGGTTACGGAGTATCGGATTTACAAAAGCCATCGCGCTGGCTACGCAGCGTTGGAGGCGTGTCCGAACCTCAAATTTGATTTATCCTCGTGGTGGCTCCACCGACGGATTGAATTCATCTGTAGGGAGTTCGGGGCAGAGCGACTTGTCTGGGGTTCGCAACTGCCTGAACGCAATCCGGGCGTTCCAATGATGCAGCTCAACTACTCTGACATCTCGCCAGAAGAACTCTCTCTCATAGCGGGTGGTAACATGCGAAAGCTGCTTTCCTGGAACAAAAACATAAAGTTCGCAACTGACCAAATCACATTCTCCGAGCCGATTGATTCCCTCCACCGAGCAGCAAGAGAGCGACTGCTTCTGAAGGACGAGGAATTTTACGATTGCCACGGACACATAGGCTGGTGCAGTCCACATCATGTAGTTGAAGATAAGGCAGAAGATTTGGTTCGTGAAATGGATAAGTTTGGAATTCAGGTTTGTTGTGTATTCAGTCTTGAGGGTGTCTTCGGCGATGAAACCTACGGGAATGATGAGGTGGCGGCGGTTGTCAGACAATATCCTGACCGATTCATCGGTTTCACACTCGTCAACCTGAATCACGGTGAGCGGCTCTTGCGACAAGAAATGGAACGCGGGCTGGAGATGGGCATGCAGGGAATCAAGCTCATCAACGCCTATCACGGTTACCCAACAGATGGGCCTTTGGTTGATGTCGCCTGCGAGTTTGCCCACAAACACGGACAGTTCATTCTCAACCACCACTGGGGTTCAGCCGCGCAGATGGAGAGGCTTTGCACAACCTATCCAAACGCATGTTTCTTTACGGGGCACTCTGCCGCAGGATATGGTGAGGTGACGAAAAAGGTTGACAACCTGTTCATCTGCACCTGTCCATTCCTCAGTTGGAAACAGACTGAACAGTTCGTGAATATCTACGGCGCTGACCGGATTCTCTTTGGTTCTGACCTAACTGATTTGCCGATAGCGTGGGGGTTAGCGCCAATTTTTTACGCGAAGATTCCCGAAGACGATAAACGCAAAATCCTCGGAGAAAATCTAAAGGCTTTGATGAGGAAATACAAGGTAAGTTAGCGACGACATGGAGAGAAATACACATCAATAAGGCGTTTCCAGATTAATAATTATCCCAGTTGCTCCCGTCGGATTGGCAAATCCGACGGTTTGCATCTGATATGGTTTGGATTTGCCAATCCAAACCGAGCGGGTGGGAGGTTTTATTTCTTGCAAAAGCCTAAAACTCCTTTTGAATTCGACTTTCAAGTCGCACCTTCCAAAATTTGGAAAACCTCTTCTCTGCTGACTGACTCAGTAGATTCACCCTCTTTTATGGCATTTGCGAGGGCAAAATCCTCAATTACTTCCGCAAACAAGTCATAGAAAAGGTGCCTCTGTTCTTGGACAAGTTCAACAAACGCTTGCTTGAACAAATTCTTGATTTGTGCTTCATCTAAAAATGTGTCAAATTGATGTTGACATGAAATAGAAAAACTGCTAAAATATTAGTGTATTATCACATATCCTTTTTGCGCGAAGGAGTGAATAACATCGCATGAGACATTTCATTTCAACAGGATTTTTATTGATTTCAGCAAGTTTGATACTAAGTGGGTGCATTCTGAATAATCCCTATCCCTCCGCACAACGGGGAAAAAAGATTTACTACAGTACCTTCTCCGAAGAACCGAAACATCTTGACCCAGCGCGGTCATATAGTTCTGACGAATATCGGCTTATTTGTCAAATTTATGAGCCGCCACTCCAGTACCACTATTTGAAGCGGCCCTATGAACTTATCCCACTGACAGCACTGAGAATTCCAACTCCGCAGTATTTTGACGCTGACGGAAATCCCCTTCCCAAAGATGCCCCGGCAGAACAAATAGCGCGCGCAGTTTACGAAATTCAGATTCAACAGGGCATTCTATATCAAGAACACCCCTGTTTCGCAAAGGACGGGACGGGGGAGTTTCTATACCACCATCTGAGTTCAGACGACATGCGGGACGTTTACCGTATCAGCGACTTTAAACATACCGGGACGCGAGAATTATTGGCGGCGGATTATGTCTACCAAATCAAACGGTTAGTTGACCCAAAATTGCACTGTCCAATTCTGAGTACGCTGGAAAAATATATCCTTGGTATGGAACAATACGCTGCTGCCCTGAATAACGATTTAGAGGCGGAACGGAAGCGGCGACGAGAATCGGCGGGAGCGACTTATAATCAACAACTTGATGAACAGCGAAATCCGATTTCTCTGGATTTGGATGCCCACCCCTTCGAGGGCGTTAAATTGGTAAATCGTTATACCTACCGCATCACCCTGAAAGCAAAATATCCGCAAATCCTTTATTGGTTGGCTATGCCGTTTTTTTCGCCGATGCCTGAAGAAGCAGTCACATTCTACGAACAGGGTCCGCTTAAAGAGCGAAATATCACTTTAGACCGATTTTCCGTTGGAACGGGCCCATATCGGTTGGATGAAATTGACCCACATAAGGAGATTGTATTGAAACGCAATGAACACTTCCGTGTGGAATTATATCCATCGTTTTCGGAATCTGACGATGGAAAGCTGGGCTTACTAAAGGATGCGGGTAAACGCCTTCCGTTCGTTGATACGGCTGTATATAAGTTGGAAAAGGAGTTCATCCCCCGCTGGAATAAATTCCTCCAGGGTTACTACGATATTTCCGGCATTTCATCGGATACTTTTGACCAGGCTATCCAGTTTACTGACCAAGTTGACCCGCAGGTGAGCGAGGTTTTGAAGGAAAAAAACATCCGACTACTGACGAATGTGGAGACAGCTATCTACTACCTTGCGTTTAACATGCTGGATGACGTAGTAGGAGGATATACGGAGGAGAAAAGGAAACTACGTCAAGCGATTTCTATTGCTATGGACAATGAAGAACGCATCGAAATTTTTGCCAATGGGCGAGGCATTCCCTCTCATAGTCCCATCCCACCGGGAATTTTTGGATACGAGCAGGGGGCGAAGGGCATAAACCCTTATGTATACGATTTTTCAGAGGAACGCGGTGCGGTGAGAAAGTCACTGGATGAAGCGCGGCAGTTGTTAGCAGAGGCGGGCTACCCAGGCGGAAAGAACAAAAGCGGCAGGCCTCTAATTATTCACTTCGACAACGCCTGGGTTGGGGCAGGAGCGACTGCGCTGTTAAGTTGGATGCGCAAAAAATTGGATGCCATTGGAATTACTATGAAGAGTCGAACGACTGACTATAATCGCTTTCAAGACAAAGTCCGCAACGGAAACTTCCAACTCCTCTCCTGGGGCTGGTTGGCGGACTATCCTGACCCGGAGAATTTCCTGTTTCTGTTGTATGGACCAAATGGTAGGGCGGAACACGACGGGGAGAATACCGCCAACTACAAACATCCCCAGTATGACCAACTTTTTGAACAGATGCAGAATATGGAGAATAGTCAAAAGCGATTGGCTATCATCCGGGAGATGAAACAGATTCTACAGAGGGATGCGCCCTGGGTTTTTGTCTCCCATCCTGTGGGCTTCGGACTTTACCACCAGTGGGTCAAAAACGCCAAGCCGAGTAACATGGCAAACAATACGTTAAAATACTTGCGCGTGGACGGGACACCGCGGGAGAATAAACGCCAAGAATGGAACCGTCCCGTCTTGTGGCCGTTCGCTACTGTTCTGGCGCTCCTGTGTGTTTTTACCATTCCAGCAACCATCACCATCTGGCGCAGAGAAAGAGGGAAAAGACATTAGCATGCAATTCTGCAAAAGACGTTTCGCTTTTTACTTTTTACTTACGTTTCACGTTTCACGCTCTATAAATTCAAAAGTCGATACAAGTGCTGCAAAATAAGAGATGATTCTATGTTAGCATATATTATCCGTCGTTGTTTGTATGCGATTCCCATCATCATTGGGGTCAACATAATTACGTTTCTACTTTTTTTCGTCTGGAGTTCTCCAGATAATATGGCGCGAACTATCCTCGGACAAAAGAATATTACTCAAGAGGATATAGATAACTGGAAGCGCGACCGCGGGTACCATTTGCCCCTTTTCATCAACCTCAAAGAACCCGGGCTATCTGTGTTTACGCAAACCATATTTTTCCAGAAATCGGTTGGACTGCTGTTTTTCAACTTTGGTCGTTCGGACCGGAACAACATCGACATCGCCCGTGAGATCCGACGCCGTATGTGGCCGAGTCTCGCTATCGCCATTCCCGCCTTCATCGTTGGTTTGCTGGTAGATATTACAGTGGCGATGATTGTCGCTTACTACCGAGCCACCTATGTGGATTTCTGGGGTGTGGTTCTTTGTGTTATCATGATGTCGGTTTCGATGCTGTTCTACATCATCGGCGGACAATGGTTGTTCGGGAAGATGCTACGGCTGTTTCCCATCTCCGGCTATGATACAGGAACGAATATGTTCAAGTTTGTGGTTCTTCCCGTCGCTATTGGTGTCATTGGGGGAATTGGGATGGCAGTCCGTTTCTACCGAACCATCTTTCTTGAAGAAGTCAACAAAGACTACGTGCGGACAGCACGGGCGAAGGGGTTAAGCGAAGGAAAGGTGTTATTCAAACATGCACTTAAAAACGCCATGATTCCCATTCTTACGAATGTTGTGTTGACCATTCCATTCCTGTTCATGGGAAGTCTGTTAATGGAGAACTTTTTCGCCATACCGGGCTTAGGAAGTTTCACCATTGATGCCATCTACGCTCAAGATTTCGCAATCATTCGCTGTATGGTTTATATCGGCGCTATCCTCTACATCGTTGGTCTTCTATTGACAGACATCAGCTATACTTTAGTTGATCCGAGAATACGGTTTTCGTAATGGAGTGCAATAATCAGCGTAGCGTATTATTGAAAAGCTCGCTTCGCTACGGGCAAAAATACACTCCGTTGATTTTTGGTCGTTCACGAAGTAACGACTTCCCACTCCTCCTGAACCCTATATGAACTTAAAAAATAAACACTCGCTAGAAGTTGTTGTTTTTTTAATTTTGTCGTTGCTAAAAGGCTACGGAGTATGAACGGGTGGTTCATGAAGTAACCACCGAGCGAAGCGAGCAGAGAAAGTCCGCGACGCATTGTAACTCATATCTCGCGTCGTCAAAAGTCCCGACACTTCTCACTCTAAGGAGACATTACCTATGACTACCAATATTCTGTTTCCGTTCACCGCGGGTGCAACGGTGTTCTTGCACACGGCCGCGGAAGAAAATCAGAAGGTACCGGACAATGTGCGTGCAATCATCGAAAATACCCGAGCTTTCGGCCTGGAGCGCTACCCCATCAGCTTTTGGAGCTATACTAACCTCAAGGAACACGGGCAGTACATGGATGAAGCCCAAGTGGAAGAATGGGCAGACGCTGGATTCACTGTACCCCAGAGTCCCAGTTATGTCCCGAATGACCAAGAACAGCAAGCCCACATACTGCGCTTGCTCGACTGGGCACACGAGCGTGGGATGAAACTCATCCTATGCGATGCGCGCTGCTACGCCAAGCGTGGGCAGGGAGGATTGATTCCGCTGGATTACGCAGACGGTGTTCGGGCGGCGGTGGAAGATTTCGGCAGCCACCCAGCTACCTTTGGTTTCCATGTTGGTGATGAGCCGGGCGCGGACATGAAGCAAGCGTTCTTTGAGTGCTATCGGGTTCAGAAGGAAATTGCGCCCCACCTGCATCCCTTTGCTAATCTCCTCCCGTTCTTCCCAGGCATTGAAACCCGCGCAGGAACCGACACCTGGGCCAACTACTTAGACGAATATGTACAAGAGAGCCATGCTGCCCTAATCAGTTACGATTGTTACGCGCAGATGAATCCGGGACAAAGCGGCTGGCACAACTATTATGAGAATCTGCAGTTGTATCGTGAGGCGTCGCTACGCAATGGTGTTCCCTTCTGGAACACGATACTCTCGGTCGGCCACTTCCGCTATCGCTGCCCTAACTTAGACGAAATCCGGTGGCAGTTCAACACTACCATCGCTTCGGGTGCTCATGGGCTGCTCTGGTTCTTTTACTACATGCGCCGTCCTCATGACAATTATCGCCTCTCGCCTGTGGATGAACACTGGGAGCGCACCGATACTTACTACAATATCCGACGCGTGCAAAAGAACTTCCACCGACACTATGGTGCCCTTTTCACCCGTCTCGTCTCCACGCGGGTGACTTTCTATCCCAAGGCTTGGGGCGGCGGGGAAACTTTCACTCCTAACGGGCTCGTCTCCCGGGTATTACCGGACGTTGAGGGACATCCTGTCCTTATCGGGGAGTTTACCGACATCGAAGGACGCCGCTACATAATGCTCGTCAATAACAGCCTGACCGACAACGCCAACGTCGGCATTACCTTTCCCGGAAAAGACGTGCGCGTATTCTCGTGGAATTGGTCAGGCAACGAATACGAAGGACTGTCCTATTGCGCTTCGGGCCAGTCGCGCGACGAAAATGGCCTCACCATCCGCCACTGGCTGGCACCCGGACAGGAAGCCGTCTACCGGGTAGAGTAGGCGCTAGTACACATGGGCGCAAATCTTTGCCCCCTTTCGATTGTAGTGAGTGGTGAATGGAGCACTGGGGCATTGGGGCGCTGGTGCGTTGGGGCAAAAGCGAAAATGCTCCAACTAAACGGGTTTTACTTCCCGTTCTACGGGAGGGCTAAGAACTTCTGCCCACATGTAAGTAACCTGTCAAAAATAATGATAGAGTTAAATGGGAGTGCAAAAATCAACGGAGTGTATTTTTGCTCGGAGCGAAGCGGAGAGGCGAAGCGATCTTTTCAATAATACGTTGCACTGATTATTGCATTCCAAATGTTTAACCTTATCAAAACTTTTGAACGGTTACTTACTAGCGCTAGGCATTCTTTGAGAAGGAGAAATACCTCCGTACAAACTACCTTTTAGCAATGTAAACTTCCAGTTGC
The DNA here is from genome assembly GCA_964601015.1 of uncultured bacterium. GTDB lineage: Bacteria > Poribacteria > WGA-4E > DTYX01 > CAZRLY01 > CAZRLY01. The sequence continues at coordinate 4,018 of CAZRLY010000022.1, read as the reverse complement.
AGTAGAATGTCTTGCCCCTATTGAGCATCCAAACGCAGAAAACATGAAAAATAGTGTTGCAAAACAGGTAACTCGACGTGCTGTGTTTATCGGGTTACTTTTTATTCCATTCAATTGTTATTTTCTCGTCAACAATCACATCCATCTGAGCGGGTTGCCGACGACAATATCGCTTTTTTATAACGTAGTAGTATGCCTTGCATTATTGGTTGGCATAAACTGGTTGCTGAAGACTTTTTTGCCGAGGTTTATGCTAAGGCGAGGCGAACTGCTAACAATATACGTTATGTTAGCGATTGCTTCTTCGATGTCGGGGCACGATATGTTGCAAACGGTTGTCCCTGTGCTGACACACGGCTTTTGGTATGCCACGCCCGAAAATGATTGGCAACGGCTTTTCTGGAGGCATTTGCCGGGTTGGTTAGTGATGGACGAGTTAAAGGAATTGCCCGCTTACTACTATGGTGAGACGAGTCTTTTTTCCTTCTCGCGCGTGAAATTATGGGTTATGCCTACCCTCTGGTGGACAGCCTTTTTCACCATGCTCGTAACGGTAATGGTTTGCATCAACTTAATCTTGCGCAGGCGATGGATTGAGCAAGAGCGACTAACCTATCCTGTCATTCAACTTCCTGCCAAGATAACAGCGGATTTTGCGGACACAAAAAATGGAAAAAGTAGCTTGTTTAAATCAAGGCTGATGTGGGTTGGGTGTAGTTTAGCAGCCGCGTTAGCAATCGCCAACGGGCTTCACCACCTGTATCCCAATTTCCCTGGCATTCCAAACCGCAACCATGAGATAGGTTCATTGTTCACACAAAAGCCGTGGAACGCCATCGGTTGGACGCCCGTATACGTCTTTCCCTTTGCCATCGGCTTGTCATTTTTCATGCCACTTTCATTGTCGTTTTCCGTGTGGTTTTTCTACTGGTTTTGGAAGGGCTTGCGAGTATTCGGCAGCATCATGGGCATACGCGGTTTACCCGGCTTTCCCTATGCCGGACAACAGACAACCGGCGCATACATAGCGATTGTGCTGTTAGCTCTTTGGGGTGGGAGGCGACATCTTTTTCATGTGATAAAAACTTTGCTGTCACCGGCGGAAAAGAACGAACAAACACAATACAAATTTGCGTTTTTAGGGTTAGCCTTTGGGGTGACATTTCTCGTGTTCTTTGTGCGGCAGGCAGGGATGGTGATGTGGGCGGCTTTGCTCTATTTTGCCCTGTATTACATTCTCGGTTTGGGTATCACTCGCATCCGCGCTGAACTCGGCCCGCCGACGCATGAGATGTTCGACTCTACACCGCATAACATCATGGTTACATCCCTGGGTACGCGTAAACTTGGCGCTGGAAATTTGACTGTTATGTCGCTATTGTGGGGTTTCAATCGCGGCTATCGAGCGCACCCGATGCCGCATACTCTGGAAGCATTCAAGTTAGCTGAAACGGGAAAGATGGAAATTGGGAAGCTTTCGTTAGCGATGATATTAGCCGCAATGTTGGGCGCATTTTCGACGTACTGGGTATTCATAGAGATGTCATATCGCCTCGGCGCGAACGTCAATCCGCCCTGGGGTGGATTTAGACACTTGCAAAACTGGATGTATTACGCCAGATCAACCGATTTTCTCTCCCTTTCGTTCATGGGCGTTGGGATGGCATCCGTTGGCTTGTTGTATTTGCTGAGACTGCGTTTCCTCTGGTGGCAGTTGCACCCGGCAGGCTTCGCACTCACCGGCAGCACATGGACTGTCGGTTGGTTGTGGTTTTCCATATTCATCAGTTGGCTTGCGAAGTGGCTCATATTGAGGTTTGGCGGAATCGGCGCCTATCGCAAAGCAGTGCCGTTATTTCTGGGCTTGTTGTTAGGAGATTACATATTCGGAGGTATGTGGATTGTCATCCGTTTAGTTTTCGGTATCGACACTTATGTATTTTGGCGTTAAATGGTTGGCATTTTCCTGTTGATGTGAAGCAGAAGATATATTAAAGTAGAGAGTAAAGAGTAAAAAAAGTAAGTTAATGTTCAGTAGTCCTCAAACACGCTCAATCGGGATTGGCAAATCCCGATTCTTCCGTTGGATTTGCCAATCCAACGGGAGCATTTGCGGAGTACCGATGTTACTTATTACTCTTTATTCTCAATATGTAGGAGATACTTAATAATGTCAAAATTGTCAAAAAAAATATGCTGGTATTTGTTCCGAGTGATGTATTTGGTTGTTCCGTGTATCCTGTTCGTATCCTGCGGGATATTTGGGCAAAAGATACGATACGATGTATCGCCCAAGGAACTTCTCAATGAGAGGATACTCAATATGTTTGAGGACAATACGCTCACACTTGCGGCGGAAATCCACTATTGGCGCATTCCACATACTACGTGGGCTGAGAGGTTGAAGCAGATAAAAGATGCTAACATCGCAACAATTTCAACCTACGTGCCTTGGAATTTTCACGAATACGAGGTGGAAAAATATGACTTGACCGGCGAAACTAACCCGCGGAGGAATGTGGAAGGGTTTTTACAGTTGTGTGAAGAAATTGGTCTGAAGGTTATAATTAGACCAGGGCCGTACATAAACGCTGAGTGGAATGGGTGGGGGTATCCCTACAGGATGTTGACGACAGACGAGATTTTAGTGAAGGGGCCGAATGGCGAGAGTGTGAAATATGGGGTACAGGGTTTCTGGGATGAGTCCTACAGGCAGAAGCCAACGGTGGGATTCCCCGCATATCACCACCCTGAACATCTTGCCGAAGTCGGGCGATGGTATGATGTGCTCTGCCCTGTCATACGAAAACACTCCATCGACAATGGCGGTTGCATCGTCTTAATTCAACCCGATAATGAAATCTGTCATCATTTTATCTATGGCGCATACCAACTGGATTATAATGTTGCCACGATAAAACTCTACCGGGCGTGGCTGAAAAAGAGATATGGCAGTCTGGATAAATTGAACGAAATATACAAAACGAAATATGGCGACTTTGCCGAAATAGTACCTCCCAAAAAAGGGATGACAGACGCTAAAGAGTTGCCGTATTATTTTGACTGGGCGCGGTTCAGGGAATTTGTCTTGGTGGAATACATAAACGTTCTACATAGCATGTTCAAAGAACGTGAAATTGACCTGCCCATTCTGGCGAACGTAATAGGTTATGGGGTTCAAAACTACCGCAAATTCGCCGAAGCATCGGATATACTCGGACAGGGATTCCACCAAGCAAGCTATCCCGGTTCATATTTAATTGACCTTTGGAAATACAACGACGCTACGACATCCATCTCGTGGAGCGGGGAGTTTATGTCAGGTACGTGGAATCCTTACAAAGAGGTGAAGGTATTGGACATCGCCGAAGAGTTCCAAACGGTCAACGCTCTGGCTTATGAGGTAAAAGGGTTTGTGTTGTATATGTTCGTTGATAGAGACATTTGGCACGATGGGGCAATCGGCGTTGACGGGGAAATTCGGTCAAAATATCACCTGTTCAAGAAGATGGGCAGGATAATGAAAGAGGACAACCCGATAAAATATCGCCGAATGACCGACGTAGCTTTGTTACACTATCGCCCGTATTACTGGGCATCGTATCTTGGCATCAAAGGGCTTAGACATGACAACGCCGCTATTCACAACTATTTCAGAAGCGGTTTCTTCTGGTATTTGCAAAACCGCGATGTAGACTTTGACATCACAGAAGTCGATAACGTGGGCAACTACAAACTGGTATTCGCCCCGTTGGGTGACTTCATGGATGCAAAAGACGCTAAGAAATTGCTTGCCTACGTCAAAGACGGCGGCACATTGGTGGTTTTACCTCACCTCCCCAACATGGATTTGGATGGCTTGCCGATGAACGAATTTCTTACGCTTGCTGGAATTGAATGGCGGAACGGAGAGCCGCCGCTACTACGTCCCGTCACGAACGTATCCCAGCTTGATACAACTTACGGCACTGTGAAATACAGCGGGACCGCTACAACCTATAACGCCGAGGGCGACGTT